>JAUWYG010000081.1 GCA_030615945.1 Candidatus Bipolaricaulota bacterium
AGGATCACCTCGGCGTTGCGCTCTGGGTAGTCTCCAGCGAGGAGAAGGCTCAGGTTGGCGTTTTGCCAAACCGTCTTCCAAGGAAGCAGGCCAGCGTTCTGTAGGATCAGAGCGACCTCTCGACGCGGGCCGGTGACTGGATCCCCACCGATCTTAATCGTCCCGTTGCTCGGAGATAGAAGCCCAGCTAGTGCAAATAGGATTGAAGTCTTCCCACATCCGGAGGGTCCGATAAGAGCAAGACTCCTCCTCTTCTCTAAGCTAAAGTCAACCCGCTCGACTGCCTGGACAGCGCGGTCAGCGCGGCCGTAGTCGATCGTAAGGGACTCTACGTCAATCATTGCAGGAATTGGTCGGTTGTCAACTCCTCGTAGGCAAGGTACAACCGGGCATAGCGTTTGGAAATTGCCCAAGCGAGGACGCCCTCGAACTGTTCCTTACAAAGCATCCGAGGTGGTTGAAAGTAAGGGATCTCGAAGCTATCCAGAATCCCTTCGGGAACGGCCTTAGCAGTTAATCCAGGGAAAAACAGGGAGAGTGCCTCGTCGATCCCCGTCTCGACCAATTTTTCCCGGCTAGAGGTGTTTATCATCTTGATTGTTTCCTGGTAAGCGGCGTAGAAGTCCTCGATCAGTTCAGGTGAGTACTCGAGCACCTCGCGGCGAAAGACGACCACGCTTGGAAGCAGGTCGATCCCCTCAAAGTCAGAGAGGCGGACCAACTCAAGCTGGCCACCTGCATACGGATAGTTGGAGATGTAGGTGATATATGGCTCTGGAAAGGCCGCGGCTGGCACCAACTGTGAACCGAACCACAGGGTTAATGCTAGCATGTCTGTCCAATAGGTATAGCGATCTTCTTTATTAATCCTGTACCCGAGGGTCTGAAGGAGCAGATCAATCTCGTATTCGAGATCGCTTCTGTAAATGGTTGCGATCTTATCGGCGCTGTTTTCGGTTGAGAGAAGTTCCTCTAATGAATTAATATTAAAAGAACGTGGTGAAATAATGATGAGACTGCTGGTTTGATTTTCCTGATAGGCAGCGCTGGTAATCACAACATCGGTTCCGCCACTGGCGAGGAGGATTGCTGTGGTCACATCACAGACCATTCCATCGATATCCCCAGCCATCAGTGCCGCACTGCGTTCTTGATTATCGCTTAGCCCGACAAGCTCGACCCTGAGGTTGTGTTTCTCGAACAGGCCCCACCCTTGTGCGAAAGCAAGAGGGAGGGATCCCATCACCGGAGGCAGGCTCATGCGAATCTTTGGAAGCCCATCGGCTGTAGCGAAGCAAGTAAGGAGGATTAACAAGGCTAGGAACGGCAAAATCAAACGCCGGATAGGGACCATCGCGTTTCTCCTTCATATCAGATAGGCTTTATCCGTTGATTATACTAGGCCTTTCCCAGGTAACAAACGAATCGAGTTTAAGATCGGCCATTCAATGGGATAGATGACAAGGGGTTGTTGCCTTAAATTTATGGGCTAACTACTCCCTCATGGAATTAAAGAGGCTTGTAAGAAGCGGAGGTGTCTCTTGTGGACTCAATCGTTTCGTGTAGGATCTGATCCTGTATGATTCAATTAGCGAGGTGGCTCTGGCGATACAGGGGACGGATACTGGCCGGGTTACTCGCCCTTCTGGTAGTCGATGGCGCCGGGCTTTTGGTTCCACTTGTGATCAAAGACGCGATCGATCGACTCGTACGTGGCGAGGGAGGACTGGCTCGAAGTGGTTTATACATCGTCTCCCTCGCTGCCATCGCCATGGTCTTCCGTTTCCTGTGGCGATATTTCTTTATTGGGACTGCGCGGCGGATCGAACGGGACCTGCGGGGGAAGCTTTACCACCATTTGTTAAGGCTCTCAGCTACGTTTTACAATGAGCGCAAGACCGGCGATCTGATGGCGCATGCCACCAACGACATCGATGCGGTCAGCCGGGCCTGCGGGTTCGGAGTTCTTACCATCGCCGATCCGTTGTTCATGATCCCTGTAGCTGTCGGGATCATGCTTACGATCGATCCACGGCTTACACTGTACGCAATCATCCCGCTTCCTATACTTACTCTATTCATGCTTGGTTTCGGAAAGGTGATCCACCACCGCTTCGAGGCAGTGCAAGAGACCTTCTCCGCGGTGATGGAGAAGGTACGAGAGAATGTTGCGGGAATCCGGGTGGTAAAGTCATTCGTACAGGAGGAGGGGACGAATCGGGACTTCAACCAGACGAGCCAGAGTTTGTTCGACAAGAACATGGCGCTGGTCCGGATTTGGGGCCTCTTTCATCCGCTCATCGAGCTATTGAGTGGGATGTCGCTAGCGATCCTCCTGTGGATTGGGGGACATAGGGTAATACAGGGATCGATCTCGCTCGGTGACTTTGTCGCCTTCAGCCAATATCTAATGATGCTTGCCTGGCCGATGATCTCCCTGGGGTGGGCGGTGAACCTCCTTCAACGTGGGAGCGCCTCCCTCTCGCGCATCAATCGCCTCTTAGCTATTGCGCCGGAGATCACCGATCTTTCTAATCCGAAACCGCTTCGCGGAACGAGGCTTGAGATCAACGATCTTACCTTCTCCTATCCGAACGGAAATGGGAGTGGGGAAGTTCCCGCCCTCTCCGGGATCAATCTCACAATTGAGGAGGGAACGATCTTGGGGGTAGTAGGGCTAACTGGGGCGGGAAAGAGTACCCTTGCCCACCTCATTCCGCGCGTCTTCGATCCACCGCTGGGGACCGTCACCATCGGAGGAACGGACGTGCGTGAACTTTCGCTAAGGGAGCTTCGCGGGATCATTGGATTTGTCCCTCAAGACCCGTTCCTCTTCTCCTCAACGATCCGGGAAAACATCGCTTTTGGGCTCCCCGAGGCGACTTTCGATGAGGTAGAACAGGCAGCGCGACTTGCTGGCATACACGACGAGATCACCGATTTTCCCCAGGGGTATGACACAATAGTCGGAGAACGGGGGGTCTCTCTGTCCGGGGGGCAGAAGCAGCGGGTAGCGATCGCACGGGCGCTCCTCCTCGATCCGAAGGTCCTCATCTTCGACGACCCCCTCTCAGCGGTCGACGCCGAGAGGGAGGAATTCGTGCTCGCCAACCTACGGGAGTTCTTCCGCGGGAGGACATGTATCGTCATTGCCCACCGTTTATCTGCGGTGATGCATTCAGACCGGATCGTCGTCCTCGACAAGGGACGGATTGTAGAGTCCGGCACGCACGATGAACTGATCTCTTTTAACGGAATCTATAACCGAATCTGGCGCCTGCAGCAGGCGGAAAGGCGGGTGAATGACCGGTGAACCATGACATCCACGAGGATAAGGTCCTCGGCAAGGCCTTCGATCTTCGCCTGACGCGTCGGCTGTTGCGTTTCCTCACCCCCTACCGCGGGCTCTTCTTCGTTTGCGTTATCCTGATCCTGATCATCACCGGAATTCAGATCGGACTTCCTTATCTGAGTAAACTGGCGATCGACGCCTACCTTACACTTCCCCAAGCGATTGTCTCCATACCCGAGGCCCCTTCCTTTGGCTCTCCGATTCCTCTTGGAGACGGACGATACCTGATCGATGTGAAGAAGATCAATCCGGAGACACGACGCGCCTGGGAGGCGATGGGCATTCTCTCGGCGAAGCGCTATCTGTTCATCCCGCAAGAGAGCAAGGCCGCAGCGGTGGCGAGGAGGAATCCGCAACGTTTCACTGAACTTCCCGGCGGTTACATGGCCGATGAAGCGGGTCTGCATGGACTTTCCCCAGCCGATCTCATCGCTCTACGTGGGCCAGCCATCGAGGGGGTTGTTCGCCTGGCTGGTCTGTTCGCATTTGCCCTTCTTGCTCGCTTCTTGTTCGGGGTACTACAGGTGTACCTCCTCCAGTACACCGGGCAGAGGGTCATGTACGACATGCGGCAAAAGATCTTCGACCACGTTCTGAGGCTCCCGCTTGCCTACTTTGATCACACACCAGTGGGAAGGCTCGTCACCCGTGTGACGAACGACGTTAACGCGATCAATGAGATGTTCACCTCGATGCTTGTCAACCTGTTCCGCGATGCGTTCTTAATCATCGGAGTGATGGTGATCATGTTCCAACTCGAGTGGCGCATTGCGCTCGTTGTCCTTGCCCTATTCCCGTTCATCTTCATCGCCGCGCTTGAGTTTCGCAACCGCGTCCGGGCAGCCTACCGCGAGGTACGCCGCCGGATCGCACAGCTGAATGCCTACCTTCAGGAGTCGATCTCTGGGATGAGGATCATCCAGGGCTTCGTCCAGGAACACAAAGCGAATGATCGCTTTATCGACATCAACCGTGGCAAGTATCGGGCCGATATGCGTCAACTTATTACCTTTGCCGTGTTCCGGCCATTGATGAGTTTCCTAAGCTCGTTCGCCATTGCCTTGGTGGTCTGGTACGGTGGATTGAACGTCCTACGGGGTAGCCTAACCCTCGGAGCACTGACGGCATTCATTCAGTACGTGCGGATGTTCTTCGAGCCGATCCTTCAGCTGTCGGAGGGATACAACGTCCTTCAGGCTGCGATGGCCTCAGCGGAGCGGATCTTTCTCCTTCTGGATGAGAACGAGGAAGACCGTGGCAGGGGGAAGATCATCAAGACCCTTCACGGCGAGGTCGAGTTTCGCAACGTCTGGTTCGCCTACAATGAGGGCGAGTGGATCCTAAAAGATGTGTCGTTTACGGCCGCTCCAGGAGAGCGAGTGGCGATCGTTGGGCCGACCGGCTCTGGGAAGACGACGATCATCCGGCTGCTGCTCCGTATGTACCCCATACAGCAGGGGCAGATCCTTCTGGACGGCGTCCCTATCGAGAAGCTCGACCTTTCCTACCTGCGCTCGCGTATGGCCGTCGTCCTGCAAGACGTCTTTCTCTTCGCAGGAAATATCCTGGATAATATCCGTCTGCGTGCGAACATCCCGGAGGAGGAAGCAGTCGAGGCGGCCCGTTTCGTCAGCGCTGACTTTGTGGAAGCCCTTCCCGATAGCTACCGAACAGAGGTTAAAGAGCGCGGGGTTACCCTTTCCGTTGGCGAACGTCAGCTCCTCTCTTTTGCCCGAGCGATCGCGTTCAAGCCACGGGTGTTGGTCCTAGACGAGGCCACAGCGAGCATCGACTCTCATACAGAACAACTTATTCAGAAGTCCCTGAACAAAATCATGAAAGGGCGAACTTCGATCGTTATTGCGCATCGCCTCTCCACCATCCGCGAGGCTGACAAGATCATTGTCCTGCACAAGGGAAAGGTGGTTGAGGAGGGAACGCATCAACAACTTCTTGCCCTGGACGGCTTGTACGCGGCGCTTTACACTCTCCAGTTTGCTTAAGACTGGCCGGGGCGAGTAGAGGCTGCGAGGGAGGACCTTACCCGGAGGTGCCACAGGTTGCATTGCTCTGCGGTTCATCGCACAGCTTTATCTCACGATGAAGAGAATGCGTTTGTCAACCTACGGATGTGCGTTTATGCTAACCGCTGGGAGAGGTGAAAATGGAAGAAGAAAACGGGCTCATGATGCGCGTTACTGGTCTTAAGAAGTACTACGGTGAAGTTCACGCTGTCGACGGCATCTCGTTTGCGATCCCAAGGGCGAGCGTTTTCACCATCCTCGGGCCCAATGGCGCCGGAAAGACAACGACTCTGGAGATCCTGGAGGGGATTCGAGAGCCGGATGCCGGAGAAATTGAAGTGTTCGGGATGCAGCTTAAGAAGGTGACCCGTGCGGTAAAGGAGCGGATGGGAGTCCTCCTTCAGGACGGGAACTTTGAGCCGTACCTGAAGGTAAAGGAAGTAGTGAGGCTCTTTGCCTCCTTCTTCATGAAGGCGTTACCCACCGAGGAGGTCCTCACCCGTGTTGCTCTTCAGGAGAAAACGAATGCCTACGTTAAGACCCTCTCCGGAGGGCAGCTGCAGCGTTTGGCGGTCGGCGTTGCCCTCGTTAACGACCCCGACCTCATCTTCCTCGATGAGCCGACGACCGGACTGGATCCCCAGGCGCGGCGGAACATGTGGTCGATCATCACTGACCTGAAGGACCAGGGCAAGACGATCATCCTCACCACCCACTATATGGAGGAAGCCGAGGCCCTCTCTGATCGCGTCTGTATTATGGACTACGGGACAATCATCGCCAAAGGGTCTCCACGTGAGCTAACCTCCCGCCTCGGCCAGGAAACGATCATCGAGTTCAATACCAGCTCTCTTGAGACAGATGATCTAACACAACTTGAAAGCTACGGCAAAACAGCCCGTGAAGACGGAGAGATCGT
>JAUWYG010000064.1 GCA_030615945.1 Candidatus Bipolaricaulota bacterium
AGCTCAAGACACCTTTTGATCTCCACCCACGCTCACACTGACCACCCGCTGGTACACCGCGTTAATCAGGAGCTTGAGCTTTTCCGGGTTAAGCTTTCCACCCGCGATAATATGGCAGAGACGATCGTTGAAGCATTCAAACCGGGTAGCGACAATGCTTACGATTAAGCATTCACGAGGTAAGACCAAGATTTGGTGATACAACAAAGTTGACAGAGGTAAAGTCTTGCCATTCTACAAGAATCGCATCACTCGTCTCTACGAAACTTGCCTTAATGATCAAAAGCTAGATTCATGAAACCTCACATCTTGCTACAAAACTAAGGAGCTGATGAGTGATGGGAAGTCCCCCGAAAATCAAGCGTTGCCCCGGCTTTATGCCCGCGTTGTTTGTCCCCCCTCGCGCATTTCTCCAACGAGAAGAGCCAGCCCATCCTCCCCCAATTTCAAAGGTAATTCTTGAGCAAGATAAGCCGAAACCGCGTTGTTTAATTCCTCAACGACAGATCGACCAGTGGCCTTGGAAAGAATGGCTAAGCCTTGGAGGAGTGTTGGATCAATCACCTCACTGCCATGGGGAGCCCATCGATGTTCCACTCCTCCTTACCTCCTCTACAGGGAGAAGCCTGACAATATCCTCAGATTCTTACAGGATAAAAGCGCTTTTGTACCTCGCCATTGTTGTATGCGCTTAGCGCATAATACAGCCCTTGGTCTTGCTATGTCAAGCGGAGAAGCCAAGTCTATTCACAGCACTCCAAAGTGCCAGCACCCCAGATAACTAGGGATCTTGAGGAGGCGGTCTTGGTTTCTTTAAAAACCTGAAAGCCTGAAAAAAAGGGATATAGGGCACCGGGAGGAAGTTCGTCACCTATTTATGACGGTAAGCTCGAAGATCCGTTTCTCATGCGCTTTTTCGCACTCCGTACTTGTGGGAGAGGCACCCGTAACGGGACACTATGCCGCTTGTTTCCATCTAATATATGAAATGAATAGTATAGCATTTACCGTGCAAAGCGTACTTAAGGGTGAGAGATAATTTGCGGATCGATGCCGCACAGCTTCTTGTGAACTCCCAACTTAGCGAATTCGCTTTAGGCCCCGAGGCCAAGATAGGATCAATCGAACAAGGACTGCGACGTGAGATAGCCCAATGTTAAGCAAAATTTCGTCAGCAAAAACCCATTTTTCGGCCAAGATTATATAGACTACACCGTTCCTTTCAGCAATTGCGTAATATACATTACCGACAAACGTAGCGGGATCTGCTATAGTGATTGCGATGAAGAAACCCCCTCATCTTTTTCACCACCCGGAGAGGGCGGTCGAGCGATCCAGCTTGGCCGCCCTTGCATTTCAAACAGGAAGCACCCAGATGAGGAATCGATTGGCCAAGTAGACCACCGCGACCAGGAGTGGGTAGAGGATGAGAAGCGATAATACCACCGGGTAGACCTGGAACATACCACCCTTGTTCTTCCCAGGCCAGGAGAAGCCCTCAGCGAACAGGTAGTCAATCGGCGGGCGCGGGTACGGCCACTTGTCTCTTCCCTCCGTGATCATGTAGATCAACGCCCGGAACGGTGAGCGGGCGAGTGCCGCCCGACGCAGCTGGAGGAAGAGACCAACAAGCAGGAGAATATAAGTAAGGAGGGGGATAGCGCCCCCAGTGCTTGCGATCAGGTTGAATGAGCCATGCAAGGCTACTGCAAAGAGGAACCCCGAAAAAAGCCAGAGGAGCCGTGCACGCCACATTCGAAGAAAGCGCGCGTGACCGACGAGGTATCCAGCAAGTCCGTTGAACAAAATGTGGCCGGGGAAGGTGCGGGCAAGAACAACAACCCGGAACACCTCATGAAACCGTCCGATGTCACCGGCTGTCCACACCTCGTAGGAACCGCTAAAAATGTACCAGAAGTCTTCATAGATCCCAAAACCCACCCCCAAGATCCCGAAGTAAATGGCAAAGTCGATCGGCTCAGCGAGGTCGGGGAAACCAAGCTGCCAGACCGTGCATGCCATCACCAAGAACTTGATCCCCTCCTCGATTAGCCCCGCGGTCACATAGGCGGAGAAAGGGGTCGTGATATTTCCCAGTGGGAGAAGATAGCGGATCAGAACGACCGGAATCACCGCCGCCATTCCCAGAATGAAGATCAGCGTCACCGTTGTTGTGGGCAGCCGCCGTAGCGGGTTACTTCGGTAGAGAAGGAAGATATATAAGAGGGAAAGCCCCGAGGAGAGGTAGATCGACCGCAGAAATAGGCTCATCGTACAGCGATGTTATAGGGGACGCCAGCATGAATCAATCGGGTTGCGCTTACATAAAACGCGGGAAAAGCACGTAGGAATAATAGAAGAAAAAAACGGGCAAGGCAAACAGGAGCCCATCAATTCGGTCTAGAGCTCCACCGTGGCCAGGGAGAAACGTCCCCGAGTCTTTGACCCCGGCGGCTCGCTTCAGCTTCGACTCGAAGACATCGCCTAATTGGACTGCCAACCCAACGAGGAACGAAACGACAAGAATATGAGGGAAACCTTTCCAAAAGGCGAACTGTCGCCACACAGGGGAGAGCGTCGCCCCGACCGCGGCACCACCGACGGTCAATATAAACCCACCAATGATGCCCTCCCACGTCTTCTTCGGACTGACGCTGGGAAAGGCATGATGCTTCCCCAGCAAGCTCCCGGCGAGGTAGGCGCCGGCGTCGTAGCCCCAGACCATGAGGAGGATGACCAGCGCGTGCGCCGCGCCCATATACGGTTTGTCCACCACCCCGCTGACGTAGATGAGATAGAAGAAACGCAGCAGCCAGGGAATATACAGGAGGCCGAACACCCCGGCCACAGCCTGCAGGAATCCCGTGCGATGTGGCATGCTACGCAGGTAACGTAGCACCTGATAGGCGATCGCCAGAAGGAGGGCGACGTCGCCATAGCGGCCATCGAAGACGACGTAACTGAAGATGAGCACCGGTATCCAGATGAGGAACTCCGGTGCGGCGAGGGGAACTCCCAGTCGCCGCATCAGTTGCAGGTATTCCACTGCGGCAGGGTAGGCCACGACGAGAATGAGGACCCCCACGATCCACTGCAACTCATACTTCGTTCCCGCGTAGAGCACACAAAAGACGATCCCCCCTGCGATGAGCGCGCTGACTAACCTTTTGATCACATTCATTGTCTAGACATCCCTTACCCCGCCGAAGCGGCGTTCTCGTTTCTGGTATGAGGCGATGGTCTTAAGCAACTCGGCCGGGGTGAAGTCCGGCCAAAGGGTGCCAGTGAAATAGAGCTCGGCGTAGGCTGCCTGCCAGAGAAGGAAGTTGGAGAGGCGCATCTCCCCGCTTGTTCGAATGATAATGTCAGGATCGGGAATCCTATCGGTATAGAGGAAGCGAGCGAAGGAATCTTCATCGAACTCAACTAAGTCGAGCTTCCCTGCAACCGCAGCAGAGGCGACCCTCTGACAGGCGCGGACGATCTCCTGTCGGGCGCCGTAGTTCAGGGCTACGTTCAGAAGTAGTCGGTCGTTCTCCGCCGTTTGTTCGATCGCGTTAGTGACAGTCTCTCGTATCTGGGATGGAAGCCCTCCTAGGTCGCCGGAGACGATGATCCGGACTCCCTCTTTGATAAACTCCTTCAACTTTTCGGTGATGAATTGGTCAAGGAGGTGCATCAGGAAGTCAACCTCCTCGGCTGGGCGGTTCCAGTTCTCGGTGGAGAAGGCAAACAGGGTTAGGTTTTTGAGGCCAAGCTTTCCTCCAGCGAAGCGGATAAGTCGCTCCGCCGCCTGGGCCCCGGCCTGGTGACCGGCAACGCGTGGAAGGCCTCGCGCCTTAGCCCAGCGGCCGTTCCCATCCATGATCAACGCCACGTGGCGTGGTAGTCCGTCAGCTTTAACCTGCTCGATCAGGGTCGACACGGGACCTCCATCAAGATCGGCCTGGCTTCGCGTAGCATGGTGAGCGAACCGGTGACGAAGAGTACATCTTGAGCTTCAAGACAAGTACGCGCACTGATCAACCCCTCTTCCACAGAGGACGCTTGCTTAAACTCAACTCCCAAGGATGAAGCAATCTTAGCCAGAAGATCAAGCGGGAGGGCGCGTGGGCTTCGCGAACATGTGAGGGTTACCTTAGCAAACAGAGGAAAGAGGACGTGACAAATCGCCTCTGCCTCCTTATCGGAAAGGATCCCGAACAGGAGATGGCGATGTAGACGCTTAGGAACGTAGCGCTTAACATCTTTGGCCAAGGCCAGCGCGGCTGGAAGGTTGTGTGCGCCGTCGAGGATGATCGTTGGATTAAGCTTCATCACTTCGAACCGACCGGGCCAGGAAACATCGGCCAAGCCAGCGGTAACGGCATCATTGGGCAAGCTAAAGCCGGCTTTACGCAACAGTTCCACCGCTCGTAAAGTGAGCCTCAGATTCTCGGCCTGATAGCCCCCGAGAAGAGGAAGGTCGATCGTTTCGGGAAGATCGCTTGCGTCGATTCGGTAGGTTGCCCGTTTCCAGTCATAGGCGATCCTCTCCACTGCCACCGGATCGCAGCGAGCAAGAGGCGCTCGCGCCTCTTCACATTCCTTGGTGATGATCTCCTCCGCCTCAGGTGGAAGTTCCCCCGCGAGGAAGGGGACGCTAGCCTTGGCGATCCCAGCCTTCTCCCAAGCGATCCGTTTAAGCATCTCCCCCAGGAGGGCGAGGTGATCGCGGCCGACGTTAGTCAAAATCGTTAAGAGGGGATCCAAAACGTTCGTGGCATCGAACCGCCCCCCAAGCCCTACCTCAACCACAGCGAGCTTAACACGACTTTTTGCAAAGTGGGCAAAGGCGATTGCTGTCAGTACTTCAAAGAGGGTCGGCCGATCCTCTGCGCTTTTTAAGACTGGAAGGATCTGCTCTACTCTCCCCGCAACATCTTCCTCGCTGATCCAGCGATTATTAACGCTGATCCGATCGCGAAAGTCTATCAGGTCAGGAGAAGTGAAGCGCCCCACGCGGTAGCCAGCCTGCGAAAGGATACTAGAGAGCATTGCTGCAACCGAACCTTTCCCATTTGTCCCTGCAATATGAATTGCGCGAAAGGCACGCTCCGGGTGGTCCAGCACATCGAGAAGACGGTTGATACGCGAAAGACCCGGCTTCATTTCAAGAGAGGGAAGACCATCTAAGATAAAACGGGCCTCGGTGTATTTCATCTACTCCTCCAGCGCGGTAAGGTTCGCTTGCAGTCGCTCCTGCTTAGCGAGGAGCTCCTCCTGCTTCTTGTGCTCCTTTTTCACAACCTCAGGCGGTGCCTGTTTTAGAAACGAGGGGTTCGCGAGGTTCCTCATGGCCTTCGCTAATTCGGTTTTTACCTGATTTAACTCCTTGCGCAGACGGGAGCACTCTGCGTTAATGTCGATCAGTTCGGTGAGGGGGACGAATAGCTCTGCATCAGTGAGAACCTGCCGGGCCGAACCTGGAGGGGCACTAATGTCCTCCTTGATTTGCCACTCATCCGCTCCGACGAGGGCGTTAAGCGCCTGGGATTTGCGCTTTAAAAGTGCCGATAGCTCAGGGTTGAAAGTCCGTACTAGGACCTTAAGGCGTGCGTTTTGGGGAACATTCAACTCGGCACGGATCGTCCGGACCGCGCTGACCACCTCCTGAAAGGCCGCCATCTTTTCTTCAGCCTGTGAATCACTCGCCGCCGGCTGCGGAAAGGCGGCGATGGAAAGGGATACCGGCTCCTCACCAAGGATCTGCCAGATCTCCTCACTGATGAAGGGAACGAATGGGTGCATGAGCTTTAAGATCTCCTTTAAAACGTGGTAGAGGATCCCCTTCACCGCTTGATCTTGCTTGAAGGCAAGCCTCACCTTGGCGAGCTCGAGGTACCAGTCGCAGAAGTCATGCCAGATGAAGGCATACAAGGACTCGCTAGCAAGGTTGAAGTTATAGGCATCGAGGTTCGCGCGAATCGTTAAGATCGTCCTTGACAGCCGAGATAGGATGAACCGGTCCTCCAACTCGGAGATCTCGTCGGGAAGCCCTGGCCGCTCATCCCCCAGATTTAGAAGGACAAAGCGGGCCATGTTCCAGATCTTGTTTAAGAAGTTCCGGCTTGACTCGATGTCGCGCATCGCCACCCGCATCCCGCGTCCCTTGGAGGTGGACTGCGCTAAGGTGAAGCGTAATGCGTCCATTCCGTAACTATCCTTCACCTCCAAAGGATCGATGATGTTCCCCCGCGAGGAACTCATCTTTATCCCGTGCTCATCCTCAATGAGTGGGGTGAAATAGACCTGCCGGAATGGGACCTTTCCCATAAAGTGGATCCCCATCATGATCATCCTCGCTACCCAGAAGAAGATGATATCAAATCCAGTGATCAGCAGTGAGGTCGGATAGAAGTAGTTAAGTTCCGCCGTCTCCTCAGGCCAGCCCATCACCGAGAATGGAAATAGGGCAGAACTGAACCATGTATCGAGAACGTCGGAGTCCTGATGGATCTCTGCACTCCTGCATGTCGGACATCTAGCCGGGTCCTCCCGGGAGACGATCGTCTCGCCGCAAGCTTGACAGTACCAGACAGGAATCTGGTGGCCCCACCATAGCTGGCGGGAGATACACCAGTCCTTGATATTCTCCATCCAGTCGAAGTACAGCCTCTTCCATCTTTTAGGGATGAACATGACCTCGTCTGAGCGAACAGCCTCTATCGCCGGGGCGGCGAGCTCCTTCATTCTCACAAACCACTGGTTGGAGATGAGAGGCTCCACCGGGGTATCACAGCGCTGGCAGTGACCAATCGAATGTGGGTACGGCTCTACCTTCACTAGAACTAAAGCGGTCTTTAGATCCTCGATCACGCGGGTGCGTGCCTCTTCTACAGTAAGACCGGCATAGGCATCGGCGTTTTCGTTCAGCGTTCCGTCCCCGTTTAGGATATTGATCGATCGCAGGCTGTGCTGGCGGCCGATCTCGAAGTCAACCGGGTCATGCGCTGGGGTCACCTTAAGGATGCCTGTCCCAAACTCCGGGTCGATCGCCTCCGAGGGGACGATCGGAAGCTCACGTCCAAGAAGGGGCAGAATCGCAGTCTTTCCGACCAGGTGAGCGTGGGCTGGATCGTTTGGGTGCACTGCCACCGCGGTATCGCCGAGCATTGTCTCCGGTCGGGTGGTGGCAATCTCGATTACATCCTCAGAATCCTTTAGGGCGTAGCGGATAGTGTAGAGATCGCCCGGTTCTTCGTAGTGAATCACCTCGATGTCGGAAAGGGCGGTTTGACAACGTGGGCACCAGTTGATCATGCGCTCGCCACGGTAGACCTTCCCTTCCTCGTAGAGGCGAACGAAGACCTCCCGCACAGCACGGGAAAGGCCTTCATCGAGGGTGAACCTCTCCCGCTCCCAATCGGGAGAGGTTCCGAGCGCCTTCAATTGCCTGCGAATATGGCCGCCGTAGCGTTCCTTCCAGTCCCAGATACGCTCCACGAACTTTTCGCGACCAAGGTCGTGTCGGGTGAGTCCCTCCTTGGCCAGTTCCTTTTCCACGACGTTCTGGGTAGCGATCCCTGCATGATCCATGCCAGGAAACCAACAGGCGACGTAACCATCCATCCGCTTATAGCGAATTACAATGTCGTGTAGTGTATATTGAAGAGCATTTCCAATATGCATCGCCGAGGTGATATTCGGCGGTGGGATAACCATGGAGAACCGCTTATCTCTGCTTGGGTCAGCCTTGACGTGAAAGAAACCGCGCTCCTCCCAGAAGCGATAGAGCCTCCCCTCTACCTGAGACGGTTGATAGCGCTTGGAAAGTTGCATCGAACTCCTCCTCGAGCTGTTCGCACCCATATTAGCAAATCGACTGAAGAGTCACAATTTATGGGCCAGGTGTCAGCATTTGCCGGTCACCCCAAGTGTTCGTTCTTTGACAAGTGTCAGCATTTCCTGGTCACTCGTTGAACCTCCGGCTTGGGAATGTGTAGGGAACCTCACGGAGAAGAGGTTGCCAGGTTGGCTCTCGGC
>JAUWYG010000057.1 GCA_030615945.1 Candidatus Bipolaricaulota bacterium
CTATTGGTTCCTCCTGGGAGAGGAATTGGAAAAGGAGACTCTGATCGACGTTGCGCGTGCCCTTGCGAAAGCCCCTAAAGAAAGCAAATAGGAAAAACTCGCAAGAACATAGCTAATACTGATTCGTGCATTCATAAAGAGCCTCCGCTGGATACCCTAAAGCGAGCTCAAGGTGAGGAAAGCGGAGATTCGCCGAAGGCGAATCTGGTTGTTGTTCGTACGAGCTACATGAACTCTGTCAGGAACAAACCTCTCAACGTCGGAGACAAGCTCCGACGCTACGAAAAGATGGATGTAGCGTCGCACCTTGTGTGCGACGTTATCTCTGGCGCGACACAGCGCTACATCAAACTGCAACATAAGGACCAACTCCGCTTAGCCCTTTAGCTTAGCCCTTTAGGTTTTTGCCTTTTAATGCCCCTTTAGCTTGCTGCGGGGTTCTTTACTGTCTGCGCTATCTATGACTCAGCCGGCCCTTTGAATGTTTAGTCTAAATCCGCTAGGCTTCTTAAAAACCTCAAAGGAGTAGCGTTGCAGGTAATACCCTCAGGAGAAGAGGAAGCTACGAAGGTTCACCACATCCCACCCTCTGATAAGGATCTTCTCTCCGAGTGTGATGTGGAGACATTCCGCTCCAGTGGCCCAGGCGGGCAGAACGTCAACAAACGTGAGACAGCGGTTCGGCTTCGCCACCGTCCCACAGGGATCGTTGTTAGCTGCCAAGATGAGCGCAGCCAGCTCCGCAATAAACAGATTGCATTGACACAACTAAGACGAAAATTGGAGAACCTTTCTCGGCCTACGCCTCCCCGCGTCCCAACATCGGTACCCCGCAGCGTTCGCAGGAGAATCCTCGACTACAAGAAGCGCCGAGCTTTAAAGAAACGCTTGCGGAGAAAGCCAGATGTGGAAGAGTAGCTGACCCATGCCAGAGTGACTCCCGTTGCAACTATCCATAAAAAAGCGCGCTAAGTGTGGCTTTGCCTCGCGCGTTCATTTTTGATCAGCCTAGTATGCGCCCGCTCGACCACCTCGGCCAAGTCTAGTTTTACCTGACGGGCTCGGCCACTCCTCGCGGGAGGGCACAGGTAGAAAAAGAACTCAATGTTCCCCGCTGGCCCGCGAAGGGGTGAATGGCTTGCTGCCACTACTGTCCAGGCGGTCTTCTCCTCGATGAAAGCTTGCAGGTCTCGCAACACTTCAAGATGAGTTTCGTAGTCCCTGACCACACCACCTTTTCCAACTTTTTCCTTCCCCGCTTCAAACTGCGGTTTGACAAGCACGATCAGTTCTCCTTGCGGGGTTACAATACTGGAAAGTGGTGGAAGAACAAGCCGAAGTGAGATAAACGACACGTCGATCGTAACAAGCTCGACCTGTTCACCAATGTCGTCGCGGGTAAGGTAGCGAGCATTAATCCCCTCATGCACGATGACGCGCGAGTGGTTTCGCAGTCGCCAATCGAGTTGACCCTTTCCCACATCGACGCAGTGCACGCGCTGCGCTCCGTGCTGAAGTAGGCAGTCAGTGAATCCCCCCGTGGAAGCTCCAACATCGAGGCAGATCGCTCCTTGCGGATCAAGACGAAAATCTGTGAGCGCCCCATCGAGCTTTTCTCCACCGCGACTGACGTAGGGCTCACCGGAGACTAACTCAATCAGCGCCTCCGAACCGACCATGTGACCGGGGCGATACACGGTTTGCCCATTCACCCGGATTCGCCCCGCCATGATCAGCCGCTGTGCCCTCGAGCGGCTACGGATCAGTCGCCGCTCTTTGATCACCTTATCCAGGCGCTCCTTCATGAAACCGGGGTTTCCACCTCTTTTCTGACCTTCTCATAGGCCGCGAGTCCCCGACCTAAGACCTCAACCGCCCGGACAATCTTCTTCTCCTCCAGGACGTAAGCAATCCGCACCTCGTCGTTCCCCTTGCCCGGTGTCGCGTAGAAGCCGGATCCAGGAGCGACCATCACAGTTTCTTTGTCGCTCTCGAAGTCGGTGAGAAGCCAACGGGCGAACGCCTCCGAGTCGTCAAGTTGCGGGAACTTAACGCACATGTAGAATGCCCCGGCCGGTTTCTGACAGATGGCTCCCGGGATCGTCTGGATGGCGTCGTACAGCGTGTCGCGGCGGGAACGGAACTTGCGGATCATTGTTTCGATTGTTTCTGTGTGGGAGGGATCGCGCAGGAACGCAGCGAGGCCGTACTGGCCGAGGCTGGGAGGCGAGAGGCGGACCTGCGCGAGCTTGCCGATCGTGGCCATGAACGGCTTGTTGTGACTGGCAATTACGCCGATCCGTGCCCCACACGCGGAGAGACGCTTGGAAATGCTGTCGACGAGGATCGCGTGCTCGCGAAGCTCGGGGAAGTCAAAGACGCTCGTTGCTTTCCCCTCGTAGACGTACTCGCGGTAGACCTCATCAGAAATAACAAACAGTTCGTACTTGAGCGCCAATCGCACCACTCGCTCA
This sequence comes from Candidatus Bipolaricaulota bacterium, assembly GCA_030615945.1. Taxonomy (GTDB): domain Bacteria; phylum Bipolaricaulota; class Bipolaricaulia; order UBA7950; family UBA9294; genus UBA9294. The sequence continues at coordinate 2,475 of JAUWYG010000057.1, forward strand.
AGCTCCTCTCGCGTGTACACTACCCCGGTTGGGTTCCCAGGGTTGGAGAACATGATCGCGCGGGTGCGGGTGGTGATTCTCGCCTCGATCTCCTCCGAGGGCGGGAGGTGGAACCCATTCTCGGCACGCGTACTGATGGGAACGAGGTTCACGTCGGCGACAATCGCGTTCCCGAGGTAGTTGGGGTAGAACGGTTCCGGGATCAGGACCTCATCCCCAGGGTTCATCGTCGTCTGCAGGGCGAAGGTAAACGCCTCGCTTCCCCCGATCGTCACGCACATCTCATCGCTAGAGAGCTCGATGTTGTGCTCAGCATAGTAGCTGACGAGCGCGTCGAGGGTCGCCGGGAGCCCCATCGAGGGACTGTAGGAGAGCACCTCGATCTGGGCGTTTCTCACCCCATCCATGAACGCTTTCGGGGTGGGGATGTCCGGTTGCCCAATGTTCAGGTGGTAGACAGTTCGCCCGCGCTTCTTCGCGGCGACGGCGAACGGAGCCAGGCGCCTGATCGGTGAGCCGGTCAGTTGTTCGGTTCGCTTAGATACGTCAGGCATAATCGAGAATCCACACCTCCTGGTGAGCCGGGAGGTTCTCACGCGTAAGGGTGATCTCCGAGCTTCCAATTCGTTTGACATTCTGTACCTTACGCGTGAAGTTGTCCACCGGCGCGATCGGGAAGCTCTCCCCGAGCCGCTCGGTCTTGTAGTGCATCGGAAAGACAACCTTTAGGTTTAAGAGTTTCTTTGTCAGGTCTGCGGCCTCCTTCGGGCCAATCGTGAAATAGCCACCAACAGGGATGAACAAGACCTCCACCGAAGCGAGGGCCTCCACTTGTTCATCGGTCAGCGGATGCCCGAGATCACCAAGGTGCGCTAGCTGGATGCCTTCCATCGTAAAGGAGAAGATCGTGTTCGCCCCTCGTTTTTTACCCTCTACCTCATCGTGAAAGCTCGCAGTTCCCTTAAAGGTGATCCCCGCAGCGCTATGCGGCCCTTCGCCACGGATCACAGTTGGATTCCCCTTAACCCTTTCTACCGCGTTGTGGTCAGAGTGCTCATGACTCACTGTGACCACATCGGCAGCGAAATCGGGCGGGCGGTAAGGAATTGTTGCATCGTAGGGGTCGGTGATCACACGTCCCTCTTCTCCATCGATCAGGAAACAGGCATGCCCGATCCACTTGATCTTCATTTTTTCACCTCCTTAAAACGCCGTTTGCAACATTACTTCTACCAGTTGTGGAAAAGCTATCCCAAGTACAGCCGCCGCTTGTGGGAGGTCACTTGTCGGGGTCATACCAGGAAGTGTATTCACCTCAAGAAGGTAAGGGACCCCATCTTCTCCTAGCCGCAGATCGACGCGGGAAAATCCATAACAACCAAGGGCATGGTGAGCAGTGAGGGCAGCCTCCTGCACCCGCTGCGTCGTCTTCTCATCGAGCGGGGCCGGAACGAAGAGCTCTGTCATCCCCTTCGTGTACTTGGCCTCATAGTCGTAGAAGTAGCTCTTCGGGCGCATCTCCACTAGCGGGAGGGCTCTCTCCTCCTCATCGATAAGAAGGACCCCAACAGTTAGGTCACGCCCGTAAATATACTCCTCAGCAAAAAGCGCCCCAAACTCAGAAAGGATCTGCGAGGCAAATGGTGTAAGCATTGGCTCCTCATCAACGATCCGCACCCCAAGGCTTGAACCCTGATCCCATGGCTTAAGGACAAGCGGAAACCCCAACTCATTGCGGGCTGCTTCGCAGAAGTCCTCAAGGCTCCCGCCGTGGAAAAGGTGTTCCCTCGGAACCGCTAGCCCTTTAGAGGCAAGAACTGTCTTGGCGCGCGGTTTATCCATGCAAATCGCACTCGCCCGCGGGTCCGAGCCAGCATACGGAACCCCAAGCACATCGAGGAGGAGTTGAACCGTCCCATCCTCACCGCTTCCACCGTAAAGGCAATTGAAGACGCAGTCGACCCCCCGTAGGCTGGGGACAAGATCATCCAGATTATCAATCTCTACCGCTAACACCGGATAACCGAGCCCTTCCAGTGCGGCATGGACATGCTGCCCAGAGACAAGAGAGACCTCCCGCTCCGGGGAGTTACCTCCGAAGAGCACACCGACCCTCTCCCATTTTCGCAACGTTTGCCTCCTCTTGTCACGAGTATACCCCGTCCCCTTCCCAGGAACAAAGGACGAGGTTACCGATGCAAAGTGGAGACTCTCCCCCTCTTAGTTCAACTTGACAACCCTTTTCGAAGGCAGTATACTTTAGTCTTGTAATCAGCTGGTCCTTGAAAAGTGGATAGCGTGGTAATGTATTCGCTAGTAGAGAAATACCCTGTCACAAAGATAGAAACTAAAGAAACGGATCAAAACCTTAAACTAAGAGAGTTTGATCCCAGCTCAGGATAAACGCTAGCGGTGCGCCTAACACATGCAAGTCGAGCGATCGAACTGGACTGATCACCCTTCGGGGTGAGAGGACCAGTGACGGAGCGGCGGACTGGTGAGTAACGCGTAGCCAACCTACCCCCTTGACGGAGATAACTACCTGAAAGGGTAGCTAATACCCGATATTGCTCGAGATCGAAAGATCTTGAGCCAAAGGCGGTTTTGCCGTCGCAAGAGGAGGGGGCTGCGTCCTATTAGCTTGTTGGTGGGGTAATGGCCCACCAAGGCGATGATGGGTAGCTGGTCTGAGAGGATGGCCAGCCACATTGGGACTGAGATACGGCCCAGACTCCTACGGGAGGCAGCAGTGGGGAATCTTTCGCAATGGGCGAAAGCCTGACGGAGCGACACCGCGTGGGGGATGAAGGCTTTCGGGTTGTAAACCTCTTTTCTGGGGGAAGAATAAGGGCGGGAGGAAATGCCCGTCCGATGACGGTACCCCAGGAATAAGCATCGGCTAACTTCGTGCCAGCAGCCGCGGTAAGACGAAGGATGCAAGCGTTATCCGGAATTACTGGGCGTAAAGGGCGTCTAGGCGGCTGAGTAAGTCACCCGTGAAAGCCCTCAGCTCAACTGAGGAATGTCGAGTGAAACTGCTCAGCTTGGGTGCAGGAGAGGAGGGTGGAACTCACAGAGTAGCGGTGGAATGCGTAGATACTGTGAGGTACCCCGATGGCGAAGGCAACCCTCTGGCCTGCTACCGACGCTGAAGCGCGAAAGCGTGGGGAGCAAAGGGGATTAGATACCCCCGTAGTCCACGCCTCAAACGATGTTCACTGGGTGTCGGTCGCTAATACAGATCGGTGCCGGAGCTAACGCGTTAAGTGAACCGCCTGGGGAGTACGGCCGCAAGGCTAAAACTCAAGAGAATTGACGGGGCCCCGCACAAGCGGTGGAGCACGTGGTTTAATTCGATGATAAGCGAAGAACCTCACCTGGGTTTGACATGCTAGTGGTAGGAACCGGAAACGGGGACGACCCTTGCCTTCGGGCAAGGGAGCTAGTACAGGTGATGCATGGCTGTCGTCAGTTCGTGTCGTGGGACGTTGGGTTAAGTCCCGAAACGAGCGCAACCCCTGTCGTCAGTTGCCAGCGGGTAAAGCCGGGGACTCTGACGAGACTGCCGGTGAATAGCCGGAGGAAGGAGGGGATGACGTCAAGTCATCATGTCCCTTATGCCCAGGGCGACACACATGCTACAATGGGGGGTACAAAGGGCTGCAATGCCGTAAGGCTGAGCCAATCCCAAAAAACCTTCCTCAGTTCGGATTGAGGTCTGTAACTCGACCTCATGAAGCCGGAATCGCTAGTAATCGCAGGTCAGCCACACTGCGGTGAATATGTACTCGGGGCTTGTACACACCGCCCGTCACACCAACCGAGTGGGGGGTACTTAAAGTCGCTCTTTATAGAGCGCCAAGGGTAACCTCTGCAAGAGGGGTGAAGTCGTAACAAGGTAGCCGTAGGAGAACCTGCGGCTGGATCACCTCCTTTCTAGGGAGTAACCCGGACCAGCAGCGGTGACAGCGACCACGCTATCCCTTTTTACCTTCGCCATTCGTTCCCAGCGAAAGGTGACACAGGTTATCTTTTCTAACCGGAAACTCACCCTTGATAAGTCCTACCGTTCCTCCTTTTTAGCTCGGGAGCCGCATACCCTTAATCGGCAAAAGAAGGGGAATGAATGACACAAACCGTCGAGGAAAAGACAAGCTTCGAGCATCTATTGAGCCGGATGGGTGAGTCAATCCGCGTCGAGCGGGGGGAGATGATCTACCAACCGGGTAACCCTAGCAACTCTGTCTATGTGGTGGAGGAAGGCAGGGTGAAGCTTGCCTATCTAGACGAGAGCGGAAAGAAGTTGACCCTTGTCATCCTCGATCCCGGCGAGATCTTTGGGGAAATGTGCCTTGTCGGGGAAAAGCGCCGTCGCCATCTGGCGACCGCGATCGAGGAAACGGTGGTCCGCTGCATTGACCGGCAGGTGTTTGCCAACGCGATCAATGCCGTTCCGCCGTATCTTCAGTTGATGCTCAAGCACTTCGCCCACCGCATGAATGAATTTGAGGAGACTCTGGAGGACCTCGCGTTCCGGGACATCCAGGGCCGACTCTCCCGCCAGCTCCTCAAGCTCTCTAACGATTACGGGGTGAAAACGAAGGAAGGGATCCTGATCGGTTTCCAAATCACCCATAAAGAGCTAGCTGACATGATCGGTTCAGCGCGTGAGAACACCACCCTCGCCCTAAACCGCTTCGAACGCGAAGGCATTCTCGACAAGAGCCGCTACCGCATCGTGATCAAGAACGAGGAAGGACTGCGCGAGAAGTGTCACGCGCAGCAGAACTGATTATCGTTCTCCTTGCTTCTAGACGGCCCGACCGATCCCTCCCGGTCGGGTCACGTTCTTTATTATAGACCATTTTCTTTTTCCAAGTGCCGCCGTCAGGCAACGTGCTCGAAACTGAGATCGGACTATGCATTCTTGAGATCCTTCAGATGTCTACTCTCTCACCCAGTAGGGCATGGGTTTCGCCAGGAATTCGCTGAGTGGTATTCCGTCACTGCCGACAAGCAGCTTCCGCGTGGGGTTGAATAACTTGCTGAACTCCGCCATCCCTGCGGACGTTTCTCGAACCCGCTTACTCTTGACTTCGATGGCGACCAGGGACTGCGCTTTTGGGACCACTAATTGTGCCGGCAAGGGCAAAGAAGTCGTATGATACTCTAAGATTCATAAGGAGGTAGATCATGAACATTGGGATCATCGTCTATTCCCAAACCGGAAACACGCTGTCCGTTGCCAAGAAGCTGGAGGAAAGGCTCTCTGCTGCCGGCCATTCCGTGAACCTGGAGCAGGTGACCGTAGCCGGCGGCCGCAAATCAGGAGACAGGGATTTCCAGCTCGAAGCGCTCCCCGATGTCGGGCGCTACGATGCGATCGTGTTCGGTGCCGCAGTGGAGGCCTTCTCACTGTCACCGGTGATGACGCGCTACCTGAAGCAGGTCGGCTCGCTGCAAGGCAAGAAAGTGGCCTGCCTCGTCACCCAGTTCTTTCCCTATCCATGGATGGGCGGGAATCGAGCGATTCGGCAGATGCGGAAGCTGTGCGAAGCCAAGGGCGCCACCGTCCTCGGATCGGGGGTCGTCAACTGGGCGAAGTCCCGCCGTGAGAAGACGACCACCAGAGCGAGCGATCGACTGAGTGGCCTGTTCAAACCTTGAGGTCTTCGTTGGTGAAGGCGGTCCCCTCTCCGGGAGGCAACAGGTCGCCTACCCGGGATTCGGCTCGATGCGTTGGGGACTCGGGCTCAGTCAGGTCCCTTCAAGAGCGACTTGGCCGCTTGCCTCATGATCTCGACGGTGCTACGATTGTAGGCAGAGAGGTAGCTCGCGTTGCTCGCTTGAAGCGCGAGCGACAAAGGATCTGAACCAATGGCGCAACCAGCAGAGACGGTCAACATGGCGCTCTTTTGCGATTTCGAGAACATCGCGCTCGGCGTTCGCGAGGCGGAGTTCCCGAAGTTTGACATCGACAAGGTGCTCGAACGGCTTCTGCTCAAGGGCAACATCGTCGTCAAGAAGGCCTACTGCGATTGGGCGCGCTACAAGGAGTTCAAGACGCCGATGCACGAGGCGTCGTTCGAGTTGATCGAGATCCCGCACGTTCGACAGTCGGGCAAGAACTCGGCGGACATCCGGATGGTCGTCGACGCACTCGATCTCTGCTACACGAAGGAGCACGTCGATACGTTCGTCATCATCAGCGGCGATTCCGATTTCTCCCCGCTCGTCAGCAAGCTGCGCGAGAACAACAAGACCGTCATCGGCGTCGGAGTCAAGAACTCGACGTCGGATCTCCTGATCGCCAACTGCGACGAGTTTCTATTCTACGACGACCTCGTGCGACGCAAGAAGCCGGAAAAGAAGACGCGCAAAGCACCGGCCAAGAAGCCGACCGAGAAGAAGGGCAGCAAGACTCCGGCACCTCCGGTCGACGACAAGAAGCAGGAGGCGTGGGACCTGGTCGTCGAGACCTACGAGGCGTTGGTGGAAGAGCGAGGTGAGGGCGAGAACATCTGGGGGTCGATGATCAAGCAGACCCTGAAGCGGCGGAAGCCGGGCTTCAGCGAATCCTACTACGGCTTCCGCTCGTTCGGACAGCTGCTCGAGGAGGCCGGTGCGAACGGCATCCT
>JAUWYG010000129.1 GCA_030615945.1 Candidatus Bipolaricaulota bacterium
ATGCAATCCCGTTCTGGTACCCGGTCAACCAGGAGCGTGGGATGGTGGAGTAGTCTTCCTGCCTAAGGTTGTGCAGAGGGAGGGAGTAGTCTACATGTTCTACACAGGTACTTCCGGGGCAGTTCCAGAAATGGGTGCTCAAGCGATTGGGGTTGCCGCCTCCTCTGACGGGCTCATTTTTTCCAAGTTTACCAGGAATCCTCTCTTGGAGGCGACTGGCACCGGCTTTGCGGCCTATTCAGTGAGTGAAGGGGTGCCGTTTGTCGATGGGGACACCTTCATTCTCCTCTACAACGCGCGTTCGAGCGAAGGCCATGGCCCCGGGAGGTTCATCGGACGGGCCACCGCTCCCGATCCCATGGGCCCGTGGACCCACGATTTAGAACCCGTGCTTGCAGTCGGCCCGGAAGGGGCGTGGGACTGCGGTTTTGTATCTCCCAACTGTATGGTCGCCACAGGTGAGGGGTATACGCTCTACTACTCGGGTGGGAAGAGCTTTACATCAGGAGAGCCGCGGTGGCTGGGCATGGCGACCTCGCCAGATGGAATCAACTGGACAAAATATGACAAGCCGCAAACCAGGGGACCTGCCTTTGTGGAGAGCGACCCGCTCCTACAGCTTGGTCCGGCCGGCAGTTGGGATTCTCTCGCTGCCTGGGAGGCAAGCGTACGACAAACGAAGGACGGCTGGGAGATGTTCTATGAAGGAATTGGACCTGTTGACACTCCCATCGGTCATGCGGTCCAGATCGGCTATGCCACAAGCGTTGATGGTATCCACTGGTTGAAGTATGAGAACAACCCGATCCTCGGCCTGGGCGTTGAACCTTTGGCGGAGAGCTTTGGCGTCGAAGTTCCCTCGGTTGTTGCGAATAAGTGCTATCACTACCTGTACTACGGATATGGTCTACACATCGGTGTAATCGGGGTAGCGTTAGGAACGGTCAGTGAGGAAGTTACGGGCGAGTGAGCGTAAGGAGCTTGCTTTCCACATCGCGACAGTAATCTCAAAGGCTACTGCCGCTTCACACAAACAATCGGCGGGAGCGGTAGAAGTACTCTCCGCCGGAGATGACGGCAAGCCCGATCGCAAGATAGAGGAAAACGCTCTTTGCTATCTCTCCGCTTGCCCCCCAGTTAAGGGTACGGGTGGCGAGAATGACAAGGACAAGGCCGATGTGGGAGATGGTCTTCAGCTTTCCCATAAGACTTGCAGGGATCACTTTGCCCTCGGCGATAGCGAGGATGCGAAGGCCTGTGACCAAAAACTCGCGCGCGATAATCACCATCACCGGCGCTGCGGTGAGTTCGCCCGACTGCACAAACGCAATCAGTGCTCCCGCGACGAGGAGTTTATCTGCGATGGGGTCGGCGAACTTGCCAAAGAGGGTGGTCTGTTTGAGGCTGCGCGCCAGGTAACCGTCGACCGCGTCGGAGATGGCCGCAAGCACGAACAGGACGATGGCAAGGATCGTCCCGATCGACGTCTTCGATAGGATCAGGAGCATAAACAACGGCACACTCGCAATGCGGGCAAACGTGATCTGATTGGGAATTGTCGAAAACATCTTCATTTCTTTACAGGACCCTACTGGCTTGCGCACCCCTTGTCAAGAAGAAAGCTCAGTGAGAAGCGGCAACGATCTGAGCGAATGAGTCCGGAAAGAGGGATGCCCCACCAACAAGGGCGCCGTCGATATCAGGTTGATGGAGAAGGGAAGCGGCGTTCTCTGGCTTGACGCTCCCTCCGTAAAGTATCCGCATCGTCTCAGCAACGTTTTGGTCGTAAGCGGCAGCGATCCACTCGCGGATCACATGGATCGTCCCCTGCGCTCCCATAGGAGTTGCGGTCTCTCCGGTTCCGATCGCCCAGATCGGCTCGTAGGCGATTACAACCAAAGAAGCCTCCGCTGCTTTGATCTGGGCGAGGTCAGCACCGAGCTGGGAGGTGATCCGCTCCTCTACCTGGCCCTGCCTGTGTTCCTCAAGGGTCTCCCCCACGCAGAGAATGGGATGAAGTCCCGCGGCGAGGGCAGCGTGAAGCTTGCGATTGATCAGCCTGTCGCCCTCCTCGAACAGCGCGCGCCGTTCCGAATGCCCAACGAGCACGTAGCTACAGCCGCAGGCTTTGAGCATCTCAGAGGAGATCTCCCCGGTGAATGCTCCGCCCGTCTCAAAATGAAGATCCTGGCCGCCCAGGGCGATCGTCGTTTCGGAAAGGAGTTTCCCGGCGCGTTCCAAACCAGTAAACGGCGGCAGGAGAAGGACCTCTATCCGGCTATCGTTGTGAAGAAGTTTCATAAAAGACTTTATGTAACTTTCGGTTTCAGCAGGGGTCTTATTCATCTTCCAATTCCCTGCGATCAATGTGCGTCGATCCATCATTCCCCCTTGTACGCGAGAATTATATCGGCCACCTTAAGCTCAGTAAACGATTGACTTTTATGCGATGCCCCCCTATGATCAGCATGAGAAAGAGAGACGAAGGAGGAGATACGATGGCAATAACCATTGGAGCAATTGTCGCCTTGGTCGTTCTATTCCTGATGAACGCGGTCCGTATCGTGCGGGAGTATGAGCGAGGGGTAATCTTCCGACTGGGACGGCTTGTTGGTGCGAAAGGACCGGGGATCTTTTTAATCATCCCCATCGTTGACAAGATGGTGAGGATTACCCTGCGTCTGGTTACACTCGACGTGCCTCCGCAGGAGGTGATCACCAAGGACAACGTGACGACAAGCGTCAACGCCGTTCTCTTCTTCCGCGTGATCGATCCATGTGCCTCGGTGGTCGAGGTGCAAAACTACGTCGAGGCGACACGCCAGATCGCGATGACTACACTTAGAAGCGTCCTTGGTGGGGTGGAGCTCGATCAGGTTTTAAGTGAGCGGGAGAAGATCAACCTGCAGTTGCAGACGATCATCGACGAGCAGACCGACCCCTGGGGGATCAAGGTCAAGACGGTGGAGATCAAGGATGTGAAGATCCCCGTTGATATGCAGCGAGCGATCGCCCGCCAGGCCGAGGCGGAGCGGGAACGCCGCGCGAAGATCATCAACGCCCAGGGTGAACTGCAGGCGGCGTCGAAACTCGCCGAGGCAGCAGCGATCATTGAGAAAAATCCGGCTGCCTTACAGCTTCGCTACCTGCAGAGCCTGGTTGACATCTCGGCGGAGAACGCCTCCACGATTGTCTTTCCAGTCCCGCTTGACCTATTTAAGTTTTTCCAGAAGAAGGAATCCTAAGCGAACAGCTTAATGAGGAACTACGACTTGGTGGTGGTCGGAGCCGGGCATGCCGGCTGCGAAGCGGCGCTTGCCGCCAGCCGGCTTGGCGGTTTGACCGCTCTTGTCACCATCAGCCTCTCTGAAGTCGGAAAGATGCCGTGTAATCCAGCGATCGGTGGGCCAGGAAAGTCGCAACTGGTCCGCGAGATCGATGCCCTGGGCGGAGAAATGGCTCAGATCACCGATTCCTCCATGATAAACATCCGCCTTTTAAACACGAGCAAGGGGAAGGCGATGCAGGTCCGCCGCGCTCAAGCCGACCGGGTCCGCTATAAGCTCCTGTGGAAAAACCTCCTCGAGAAGGCCGATGGGCTCGACCTGATTGAGGGGATGGTCGAGGAGATCCTTACCTCTTGTGGTCATGTCATTGGTGTGCGACTGCGCGAGGGGTTGAAGCTAAAA
>JAUWYG010000032.1 GCA_030615945.1 Candidatus Bipolaricaulota bacterium
TTGGGAGAGGAGGATTCGAACCCCCACTGACAGGGCCAGGGCCTGTTGTCCTACCTTTAGACGATCTCCCAGGGTTTCGCATTATGTTAGGCAACGTAGCTTTCGCTGTCAAGCACTCAAGTTGCGTTATACTCCGCGGGAGTGTTAGAATGGGCTTATCATGACCTCAATCCGCGAGCCGGTCGTCGCTGGTGCCTTTTACCCTGAGAGTCCAGCAACGTTGTCCGCGGAGCTTAAGCGGCTGTTTGGAACACCGGTACACGTTAGCGAGCGTGAGATCACATCGCCTGTTGGATTGATCGCCCCGCATGCGGGGTATGCCTACTCTGGGCCGGCAGCGGCGTCGGGGTACCGGCAGCTGGCCACCCTGGGGCAGCCGAAGTGGGCGATCGTCCTTGGAGCGAACCACACCGGGCTTGGACGTCCGATTTCGCTTGCTCGCGTGGGGATCTGGCGAACGCCGCTTGGCGATGCGCCGATCGCCACCGAACTCGCCGATCGCCTTGTCGCTGCGGGATTGGAGGTCGCGGATGAGGCCTTCCTCCGCGAGCACTCGATCGAGGTGCAGCTTCCCTTCCTGCAATTCCTGTTTGGAGCGGAGATTCCTTTCGTTCCAATCTGCGTCATGCTTCCCCCACTCTCTGAGTTGATAGCGTTCGGGGAGGCAATCTCGCAGGTTATCCGCGATGAACCAGGGGTCGTGGTGGTAAGCAGCGACTTCACGCATTACCAGCCAGAGGAGGTAGCTCGCAGGATCGATCATGAAGCGATTGAGCGAATCTTAGCCCTGAACGTGGAGGGCTTCTATCGCAGCCTGGTCGAGGAGCGGCTCTCCATCTGCGGGGGTGGGGCGATCACCATTTTGATGACCATTGCCAGAAAGCTTGGTTGGAACGACACTCAACTCTTATCTTATGCCACCTCTGGAGATGTCACCGGGGATCGCCGTTCGGTCGTCGGGTACGCAGCGGTCTCCTTTTTGGGGAGGGAACATGGTTAGAAGCATGACCGGTTTTGGGACTGGGACGCTAACCGAGGGCGGCTGGCGCGCCGAGGCGACGATCCGTACGCTGAACCACCGCTACCTTTCGGTCCACGTCCGCACCCTGCGCGATCGGCCACAGCTTCAGATGCGCCTTGAGGGGGCGGTGAAACAGGCATTCCGCCGGGGGGAGATCGATGTGTGGATAGCTATCGATAGGCAGGGGGATGCGATGGAACCGTGCCACTTTGACCACAAGCTGTTGGGAGATCACCTGACCGAGCTTCGCCATATCGCTTCTGAGCTATCCCTTCTTTCACCACCGACCCTCGGTGACCTGATTCAGGTCGGGGCGTTCCAGGAAGCGAGTACCCTCGACGAAGACCTGTGGCCGATCGTTGAGCCGGCCCTGCGGATGGCGATCGAGGCTGCGTGTGCGGCACGGGCGAAGGAGGGCACACTCCTGGCCGAGGAACTTGAAGGAATCCTCGAAGAATTTTCTTTACTCCTTACCCAGGTCAAGGAGCGGCTCCCAGAAGTGATAGAGGAGCTTCGCACTCGCCTGCAAGAACGGGTCGCTGCCTTAAATGTGGAGGTTGAACCCAACCGATTGGAGATGGAAGTTGTCCTGTTAGCGGAACGGTTCGACGTGCGGGAGGAGGTAACCCGTCTGGAAGCCCACCTGAGTCGAGCGAAGGCCCTCCTCGAGACCGATGGTGCGATCGGAAAGAGGCTTAACTTCTTGAGCCAGGAACTCCTCCGCGAGGTGAACACCCTTGGAGCTAAATCGCGCGACCTTGATATCAACTCCCTCGTTATCGACATGAAGATGGCGATTGAGCGCTTCAAGGAGCAGGTACAGAATGTCGAGTGAGTCAATCGCTGGGCAGAGAAGGGGCGTTGGCGGTGGGATCGCATTTGTCGTTTGTGGTCCCTCAGGCGCAGGGAAGAACTCAGTGATCGAGGGAGCAATGCGGAGTCTTCCTGGCCTTTCCTTCTCCGTTTCCTATACCACCCGACCGCGGCGCAACGGGGAGATGGACGGGGTCGATTATCACTACATTTCCCGTCAGGAGTTTAACCGACTCGTCGCGCAAGGGGAGCTGATCGAGCACGTTACCTACCTTGGCGATCAGTATGGGACGGCACGTTCGCAAATCGAGGAGGTCTTCGCCAGAGGAGAAGACGTCGTCTTAAACATCGATGTGGAAGGGGCGAGAACCCTGCGAAAACAGGGCCTCCACGACTTTGCCGTGGTGTACGTCTTCCTTGCGCCTTCCTCCCTTGATCTCCTTGAGGAGCGCCTCAGCGCTAGGGGAACTGAGGACGAGGAGCAAATCCGCGCACGACTCGAGGTAGCCGCAAGGGAGATGGAGGCGCTTCCTTTATTTGACTACCTGGTATTAAACGACGAACTTGATCGCTCCATAGATGAACTAAGAGCGATCATTGTTGCTGAGAGATGCCGGATCTGCGGCGAACATGATTAGGGTAGGTATCGACGCGGTCGATGTGTCGCGAATAAGAAGCCTGTACCAGCGCTATGGGGAGCGATTCCTGAAGCGCCTATACACACCGAGGGAGTCCTCCTACGCACTCGCCGCCCACGAGGATCGATGCTTCGAGCGGCTCGCCGCTTGTTATGCTGCCAAGGAGGCGTTGATCAAAGCCGCTGATTGTCCACTCCCGTTTACCGCGATTGAGGTAAGCCACAGCCTCACCGGCCGTCCGCATATCACCTGCGCCTTGATTGAGGGAAAAATTGAGGCCAGCCTCTCTCATACAAGGAGGCTGGCCATCGCATGTGTCCTTCTGGAAAGGGCTACTTCCTCGCCACGCCCCGCCTAGTAACCTTGAGATTCTTCTGGATCTGTCGCTTCAGTTCCTTGCCCGGCTTAAACAGCGGTACGACCTTTGCCTCGACCTGAATCGACTTCTTCGTCTGGGGGTTGATTCGGCTGCTAGCCTTGCGCGCTCGCACGTCGAACTTCCCAAACCCAACGAATTTGACCTCCTCTCCCTGCCGCAGGGTATTTTGGATGAGGTTTAAAACCGAGTCAAGAAGCTTTCGGGCTTCCTTCTTGGTCAGCTGTGTGGAATCGGTCAGCCGATCGATGAATTCGCCTTTGTTCATAGTGTGCTCCTCCTTACAATTTAGATTGTTTGCTCGTTTTATTCCTCGTCGTCGAGGCTATCTTCCAACAGATCGCGCATACTCAACGTCTCATGTCCGCCCTCATCGATGAGGGGTGGTTCAACACGGTCCCGTTTTCGTAAGCGCTTGCGGGGAGCGCGGGAGGGCGGGACCGGAGGTGGCCCGAACAGGTTGCGCATGCTTAGGCGAACCTGTTTCTTCTCCTCATTGATTCCAATGATCTTTGCTTGCACCTTATCCCCGATGGAGAGGACCTCGCTCGGTGTGGCAATGCGCTGATCACTGATCTCGGAGACATGGATCAGACCATCGACATCATCGGTAATCCTCATGAATGCGCCGAAGTCCTTGATCTCGGTGATCTCTCCTTCCGTGATCTCATCGATGGAGTACTGTTCGAGGAACTGTCGCCAGGGATCGGTCTTCAACTCGCGGATGCTCAGGCTGATGCGTCGCTCCTTCGGATCCACGTTCAGGATTTTGGCCTCGATCGTTTCCCCCTCCTTCAGCACGTCGCGCGGGTGGGCCACGTGCCCCCAGTCGAGTTCAGAGACATGGACCAGTCCCTCAACCCCATCTTCTAGCTTGACGAAGGCACCAAAGTCAGTGAGTTTAGTCACTTCGCCGGTCACCTGCTGACCACGGGGGTACTTTGTGTTCACGCCCTCCCATGGGTCGTTCTGGGTGCGGCGCAGAGAGAGGCTAATCCGGTGTGCTTCCTCATCGCAGTTTAGAACCACTACCTCGATCTTGTCCCCCGCGCTCACTACCTCCTTCGGGTTCTCCGGGTACCCCCAGGATAGTTCGGAGACATGTACCAACCCCTCCACGTCCTGTTCTAGCTCGACGAAGGCGCCGAAGTCGGTAACACTGACCACTGTGCCTGTGACGTGTGTCCCTGTTGGGTAGTGGGCAGCGATCCCTTCCCATGGGTTCGGGCGCAGCCGTTTTATCGATAGGGATACCTTAACTTTCTCCTTGTCGAAGTCGATTACTTTGACCTTGATCGTATCTCCCACCTTATAATCTGTCGGTGGGACAGGGAGATCCTTCCACGCGATCTCGGAGCGGTGGACAAGTCCCTCAAAACCACCGATGTCAACAAATAGGCCAAAGTCAACGATACTGCGGATAGTCCCTTCGATCTCCTGTTCCTTCTCCAGAGAGTCAAACAGGGCCATGCGCCGCTTCTTTTCTTCCTCCTTGAGGTAAGCCTTGTGGGAGACAACGAGGTTCTTGTCCCGGCGGGATAGCTCGAGGATCTTGAGCGGGACTAGCTTGCCCTTCAGTTCCTCAATGGCGCTCGGGAGATCGTTCCCCAAGTGTGAACCAGGAAGGAAAGCCCGAATTCCATCGAGGTTTACGTGATAGCCCGCGTTCTTTACCTCGTTTGTGATCTCGCCTTCCACCACGTTCCCTTCCCGATATGCCTCCTCCAGCAACTCGATCCTCTTCTCGTACTCGGCCTGCTTCTCCGAGGCGTAGACCGTTCCTTTCTCCTCATCGATGTAGGTGACGAGCACCTCTATCTCTTCCCCTTCCTCGACCTTGCCTTCCTCGCGAAAAGGGGAAAGCTCGCCCACTGGAAGGATTCCTTCTGACTTGTAACCGATATCGACGAGGATCTCAGTCTCATTCACCTGGACGACGGTTCCAGTGATCGTGTCTCCTCGACTGTACAGCTTGACATCGCTTTCAGAGAAAGCGTCTTCCATCTTAATCTTCTTTTCCATATTTTTAGACCACCTGTTATGTGATTTCCCCTCCCCCTTGCATCTCGGGGTCGGGCTCTTGCTTGTAAAAGTTATTTTTTTGGATTGTCCTCCTTTCGTCTCAGACTGCGTCGATTTGCTCCATCAACCGTTCACTTAACAAGCGGTAGCGCTCTGCACGGCTGGCCATCTTCACGGTTTCACTCTCCAACTCGGACACGGTGAACGGCCGTCCAAACGAGATCGTGATCTGCGGGTAACGAAACGGATAACGTGGCGGATACGGGCCATTTGCCCGGATATTCACCGGGAGAAATTTCTTACCAGTGAGACGAGCGAAGTGGATCGCCCCCGACTTGGGGTCGACCCGGCGACGCGTCGTCCCTTCCGGGAAGATCGCGATCAACCTCTCGCGCTTGATCGCCTGCAGCATGCGGCGAAAATCTGCCTTGTTGAAATTGTCGTGGTCGATCGTCGTGGCGTAGAGCTTGATTAGGGGACTGAACAGCGGATTGCGCAGCAGGCCCTTCCGGGCGATGAAGTGGATGCGGTTCCGCCAGCCGAGCGCCACTGTTAGAAGTGGTATGTCCCAATAACTGCGGTGACGCGCAACTGTAATGTAGTGGCTGTCATGGTCAATGATCTCCTTTCCCTTAACCCGTAGGCGAAACAAGATCTTCGCCAAGAGGAAAAAGAAGAAGAATATAAACGCGTATAAGCCACCCTTGAGTAAGTCTTTTAGCTGGTCTGTCAACGTTCTCCCAACCGCCCCTTGACTAGGTCTATCGCCTCGGAAATGACCTCTGCGAGGCTCTTTCGATCGGTGTCGATTATAATTGCATCCCTTGCGGGGTTCAAGGGGGAGATGGCTCGGGTCCGATCTCGCACATCCCGGGTGAGGATCTCGTTCAACGTTGTGGAAAGATCGGTCGCTTTCCGTTGATTTGCACGGCGTTTCGCGCGCTCCAATGGGTTTGCCTTAAGGAAGATCTTCACTCCTGCTTCGGGAAGGACCACCGTGCCAATGTCCCTGCCTTCCATCACCACGTCGAAGCTGGCGGCAATCTTCCGTTGTATGGCCACAAGTTTTTCCCGTACCTTCGGTTTGGTGGCGACTCGTGAGGATTCCTGATCGAGCTTTGGTGTATGGAGAAGATCGGTGACGTCCTCCCCGTTTAGCAGGAAACGACCGTCTTTGTCCATAGTGATATCGATCTCATCAAGGTTGAGACCGCGATCGAGGCCAAGGGCGACGGCGCGGTACATCTTCCCAGTTTCCACAAATAAGCACCCGAAGTGACGGGCGAGCGCTCGGCCGAGGCTGGTCTTCCCCACGGCGGCTGGGCCATCGATGGTGATCTGCATTAGTTTTCCCCTTCCACGTGATACCCCGAGTCGGTCGCTGCGCAGAGGTGGGTCTTGGCCTCTGGGAAGGAGGCAACAAGGTGCTCTTGGGCGAGCGTTGCTATTGTTAAGTCCGAGAAGGCAGCGTAGAAGGTGGACCCACTTCCGCTCATCCCGAAATACTCGGCGTCTAAGGAAGCGATCGCCTCGCGATAGGGCCCAAGCGCTGGGTAGAGGTCAAGCGCGGCCGCTTCAAGGTCGTTACACCCCAAGGGTGGTGCGGTCGTGGAATTACAGTGGGTGGACTCAATCCGGTCAAGATGTGCGTAGACCGCGGCGGTGGCGCAGTGAACTGGTGGGACGAGCAGAAGGAAGCGCTCCTTACGCAGGGGATGAAGCGGGGCGATACGCTCCCCTTTTCCGGTGACTCTTACCAGCCCCCCGGTGAGGAAGAGGGGGACGTCCGCACCGAGGCGTGCGGCGAGGCGGACAAGGCAGTCCGTTGGAAGAGGCGGCGGGATGAGTCGATCCACGGCCCACAGGACTGCCGCGGCATCACTCGACCCGCCGCCGAGGCCGGCCCCGGCTGGGATTCGCTTCTCCACTTTAATCTGAACTCCCTGAGGGCTGCGCTTCTTTCCGAGGAGGAGGCGGGCCGCTCGTGCCGCGAGGTCCACGTCCGGTGGTAGGTTAAGGTCGTTTATCACTGCCACCCCTCTATTTGCCCTTTTTACTATGATTGCGTCGGCAAGATCGATCGTCTGGATGATGGAGTCGACATCGTGGGATCCGTCAGTCCGGCGGCCGACAACACGCAGTGAAAGGTTCAGCTTCGCGTAGGCTTGAAGCTTCATCGTGTAGATTCGTAGACGACCTTCCCGCCTTGGATCACCATGCTAACTGGGTTGTGTCCGAAGAAGTAGGGAATCTGCCGGTAGCTTTCAAGGTCGAGGAGGATCAGGTCAGCCGCTTTCCCCTTTTCCAGTGAACCGATCTCCTCGGACAGTTCTAGGGCACAGGCAGCGTTCAGGGTCGCTGCGGTGATCGCCTCCTCTACGGAGAGTCCCATCTTTATGACGGCAAGCCCGATTACAATCCACATCGAATAGATGGGGCAGGTCCCGGGGTTAAAGTCGCTTGCCAGGGCGACGGGGAGGCCAAGTTCGATCATCCTTCGTGCTGGAGCGTAGTTAGAGGTAAGGTTAAATGCAGTCCCTGGGAGGAGGACTGGGATAACCCCTGCTTCCTTTAACCGTTTTATCCCCTTCTCGCTTACCTTCAAAAGATGGTCCGCAGAGGTTGCCTCGAGCTCGGCGGCAAGTTCGGCTCCCCCGACGTCAGCAAGTTCGTCTGCATGCAGTTTTAACCTTAGTCCCGCTCCGCGGGCGGCGCGGAGAATGGTGCGGGTTTCGGCACGCGTGTAGAAACCCCGATCACAAAAGACATCGCAAAACTGGGCGAGTCGTCGCCGCCGTACAGTGGGGATCATCTCAGTGATGATACTGGAGATGTAGTCGTCGCGGCCGATCTCCGCAGGAAAGGCGTGTGCGCCGAGGAAGGTAGGAACTACACGCATCGGCATCGTCTTCTTAAGCTGGCGGATGGCGACGAGGAGCTTGATTTCGCTCTCCAGGCTTAGGCCATAGCCACTCTTGATCTCAACCGTCGTTGTCCCACAGGCCAGCATGCGCTGCAGGTAGGGTAAAGCGCCTTCTACCAGGCCTTCCTCGCTTGTTGTTGCAACGGCACGGGCGCTTGCGAGGATTCCTCCTCCGTCGTAAGGGTTTCCCTGCAAGCGAGCAAGGAACTCCTCCTCACGTGTGTCGGCAAAGACGGCGTGTGTATGTGGATCAACTAAGCCAGGAAGGACAACCCCGCCGCGGGCATCGATCGTCCTATCGACACCTGCCCGATCGATCCGAGCAGTGATCTCGGTTATCCTTTCCCCGTTTGTCAGAAGCTCGACCCCTTCGTAGATAGTGAGGTCGTTCATCTGCTCTCCCACCGCCGGGGCCCTCCCGTGAGGGGTGATGAGCTGCCCGATGTTCGTGATGAGGATGTTCATAGGCGTTCTAGTATAGTAAGCTAGAAAAATCTTTACAATGGTGCCGCTGTGTATTGTGCTACCAGGAACAATGATAGAACCAAGGCGGTATACGCTGGGAGTAAAGAATGCGGCTCGGCCGGTCTTGATCGCCTAAAAGGTTGCTTTAAGGAGTGGTTCGATGCGATCCTTTAAATCGGGATTCGTCGCCGTCTTGGGACAGACGAACGTTGGGAAATCGACTTTCTTAAACGCCGTAATCGGCAAGAAGCTTCTTATCACCTCCGCGAAACCTCAGACAACGCGCAACCGCGTGCGTTGCATTTACACAAGCGATGAGGCCCAGATCGTCTTTGTCGATACCCCGGGTCTACATCAGCCGCGCAACAGGCTCAGTCGCTATATCCTCCGCGAGGCCTTTCGTGCCCTTCGTGGGCTCGACGTATTGCTCTATATGATCGAACCCTGGAGGAGGGTGAGCGATTACGATCGTGTTCTCATCGAACGTTTTCAGAATCATGATCGCCCGATCCTCCTTTTGGTGAACAAGATCGATCTTGCCCGCGGTAATGACTTAGAGGAGACGCTACTGGCCTACGAGGCAGAAGGGCGGTTCGCAGAACTGATTCCAATCTCCGCTGTTCAAAAGATCAATCTCGATGAGGCCCTTCGAACGATTGTCACTTACCTTCCCGAAGGAAGGCCGTACTTTCCCGCCGATATTACAAGCGACTGTTCCGAGGCGTTCTTGGTGGGCGAGCTCATCCGGGAGAAGATCGTTCAGTTAACCTTTAAGGAGATCCCCTATGCCACGGCGGTGCGGGTGAAGTGGATAAACGAGCGAGAGGACGGCCTTCTTGAGATCAAGGCCGAGATCGTCACAGACAGGAAATCGCAGAAAGGTATAATTATCGGCAAGGGTGGTGGCATGATTAAACAAATTGGAACCAAAGCTAGGGCCGATATCGAATCCCTTCTTGGCACGCACGTTTTTCTCGAGCTCACGGTGAAGGTCTACAAAGGATGGACCAGGGACTTAAGCCAGATAGAGCGCTTGACTGGCAATGGCGCTGAGGGCTAACCGGATGGGACAAAAGACGGCTGCAAGGGTCCTCTTCGTCAATACGGATTTCGTAGCTTTATCGACCACTCGCCGATGAACATCACCATTGAGCGGCTCATCTCTCTTGAAGCGTTCTCATCTTGCGAGCGGCTGCAACAGGAGGTAGGGAAGTATGAGGAGAGCCAAATCCTTCCCACCTACCTGCTAGTGACGCTTAACCGCAGCGGTGGGGCTGTACTTGGGGCCTACGACACCGATGTCGAACCGCCGCGGCTCTGTGGCTGCCTGATCGATCTTGTCGCGCATTACGATGGGAGACCCTCCTGGATTACCCTCTTTCACGGGGTGGTACGGAAGCTACGTAACTGCGGGATCGGCTATCAGTTGCGGGTAGAAGAGCGAGAGGAGTGTCAAAGGGAGGGTCTGGGTCTCATCACCTGGGCACTCGATCCGCTGCGCAGCTTGGAGGCACACTTCTCCTTCAACAAGCTGGGGGCGATCTGTGTTGGCTACGAGCGCAACTTGTACGGGAAGTTATCTGACCCCGCCAACCGTGGCCTGGCGAGCAACCGGTTGATGGTCGAGTGGTGGATCGATTCCCCCCGCGTCACGGGGGTGGTGGAGCGAGGTGCTCTTCCGTATCACTTTCACCTCGGACTTGACCGGATGGAGGTAGTAACAAAGACCAAGCTCGTGGAGAATGGGGTGCGGCGACTGGTGGGGTTCGAGGCTGCGGCGGGCAGCGCTGTTATCCTCGTTGAGATCCCCGCCAACCTCGACCGTATACGAGTACTTAATCCAGCTTTGGCGCGTGACTGGCGTATCAAGATGAGGGACGTGTTCGAACAAGTTCTTGCCAGAGGATATATTATAACCGGGTTCGTACACGAGGCTGACCGCAGCTTCCATCTATTGGAACGTGCAAAGAAGAGGGTGGTCCTGGGGCGAGCCTCATAATGTGAAAATCATATGTTGTAGGGAGGAAAGATGCGCAGAACAGATCTTGCGAGAATGATCGACCATACACTGTTGGGGCCTACTGCCTCTGTAGAGGGGGTGGGCGTGTTGTGCCAGGAAGCGAAGCGGTACGGATTTGCCTCTGTTTGCGTGAACCCGTGCCATACTTCTCTTGCTTGTGATCTGCTCAAGGAGACACGGATCAAGGTGTGTGTAGTGATCGGTTTTCCTCACGGGATGACCACGAGCGAGGTGAAAGCGTTCGAGGCGCAGAAGGCGATCGCCGTCGGGGCCGACGAGCTGGATATGGTTCTAAACATCGCTGCCCTTAAAGAAGGCGACTACGCAACCGTTCTTAATGACATCAAAGGGGTCTGTGCCGCCTCCGAGAAGGCACCCCAGCCGATTCTAGTCAAGGTGATCCTGGAGACAGCCCTACTGGATAAGGATGAGAAGATAGCGGGGGCTATCCTGGCCAAAGCCGGAGGAGCCGACTTTGTTAAAACCTCGACCGGCTTTGGTCCCGGCGGCGCAACGGTGGAGGACGTAGCCCTGTTGCGTCAGACCGTTGGAGAAACAATGGGGGTGAAGGCGGCTGGGGGGATTCGCGACTATGAGACGGCGTTGGCAATGATCGAGGCTGGGGCGACCCGTATCGGGGCCAGTCGTAGCGTTGCAATCCTTGAGGGGGCAGCGGAATAGGTTGGGGCTCTTACGCGCAGACGGATTCGTGTTGCGGATCCGCGACTTTGCTGAGTCGGACCTGATCGTCACCCTGTTCACCGAGCAGTGGGGAAAGCGGACAGCGATCGCCAAGCGCGCGCGGCGGCTTAACTCACGCCTGGGAGGGGTATTTGATCTGCTGAACCGTGTGGAGGTTGTCTTCTACCCCAAGTCGCGCCTCGACCTGGTGAGCCAAGGAGCACTTCTGCAAGGGTTTCCCCACTTGAAAGGTGATCTGGATGTTGTGGCCGCAGCGCTTTTGGTTGGGCGCCTCCTCGATCGTCTCCTCCCGTTCCAGCAACCCGAGGAGCGGGTTTATAGCCTGTTTGGCCGCTTTCTTGATCTATTAGAAGCCGGGGATCATTCGGTTGACCGATTACGCCTCTCCGTGACGCTGAAGCTGTTAGCTTTCTTAGGGCACCGCCCGCGGCTTACAAGCTGTGTCCGTTGTGGGAGCGAGTCAGGACCGTTCCTGTTCGCAAGTGAGTGTGGAGGGGTACTCTGCCGGGCCTGCGCGCGCAGGGAGGGGATAAAGATCAGTCGTGGCCTCGCCCTATCGCTCGACGCGTTCCTCCGACTTCCGCTTGAGCGTGTCAATGTGGTCCACCTCTGCCCTGAAGATATCCGTGTGGCAGTAAAGGTCGTCGATGGCTATGTCGACCACCTTGCCAGTGGGCCTTGAAGTTAAACCGGTCCATCCACTATATTATCGGTGATCAGGAGGGAATAATGCATTGCCAGTTGCGCTCGGCGGAGAGGGCGCTGTTCGACGGGGAGGCCACGATGGTAGTGGCGCACAGCCCGAAGGGAGAGTTTGCGGTGATGGAGGGGCACGCCCCGCTCCTTTCGATCCTCGATAACGCCCCTTTGCGCATCAAAACGGAAAAAGGGGAGCATGCTTTTGCCCTCCTCACCGGGCTTCTTCGTGTCTCAAAAGAGGGGGTAATGATCCTCGCCCAGGAGGCAATCCCCTCGGAGGAGATCGATCTTTTTGCGGTGCGACAGCGTCTAACAAAGATTGAACAGGAGCTCCCGATTACCCAAGAGAAGGATGAACTCTTGCGTGAACTTGCTGCTCTGCGTACGAAGGAACGGGTAAAGGAGCGGCATGGATAGGCGGGTGGTGGTGACTGGACTTGGCCCGGTTACCCCGATCGGGACGGGAAAAGCGGCGTTTTGGGAAGCCCTGTGTGCCGGTCGAAGCGGGGTCCGGAGGGTAGACGATCGAGTTGACCTCTCCGGGATCGATGTTCGGATCGGTGCGCCGGTTCTCGATTTCGATCCGCTCGAGTATATGGACCGACGGCGGGCGCGGCGCATCGATCGGGCAGCCCAGTTTGCCTTGGTGGCGACGCGTCTAGCCCTCATCGACGCCGGGCTTGAACCCCGGGATCTTGAACCAGAGAGGGTGGGTGTCGTAGCAGGGACAGGGATTGGTGGTCTTCAAACGATGGAGGAAGCCTTTGCTACCCTTATTGAGAACGGGCCGCGGCGGGTGAGCCCCTTCTTCATCCCTCGGTTGATGCCGAATGCAATTGCCGGTGAGATTGCCATTGAGTACGGCCTGCGCGGGCCGAACTTTGGTGTAGTCTCCGCCTGCGCCAGCGCGGCGCACGCCATTGGGATGGCGGGGGAGCTGATTCGATCGGGGTTACTCGACTGCGCAGTCGCCGGAGGCTCCGAAGCGGTCCTGGTGCGGATTGCCTATGCTGGATTTGCGCAAATGGGGGCAATCTCCAAGCGGAACGATCAGCCTGAGCGCGCCTCACGACCGTTTGACCGCGAGCGAGACGGCTTCGTGATGGGAGAGGGGGCGGGGATTCTGATCCTGGAGGAGCGCGAGCACGCTTTGGCGAGAGGGGCGCGCATCAACGCCGAACTTGTCGGTTTCGGTATGAGCGACGACGCCGAACACATCACCGCACCGGCTGAAGATGGAGCAGGAGCAGCCCAGGCAATCGCTGTTGCCCTCAAGCGGGCGGGTGTTTCTCCTCAAAAGATCGATTACCTAAACGCCCATGGGACCTCTACTCCACTCAACGACAAGGCTGAGACCGAAGCGATCAAGGGCGTTTTTGGCGAGGCTGCCTATAACTTAAAGATCAGTTCCACAAAATCTCAGATCGGTCACCTCCTTGGCGCCGCAGGTGGCGTGGAGGCGATTGCCACCATCCTCTCCATTGA
>JAUWYG010000117.1 GCA_030615945.1 Candidatus Bipolaricaulota bacterium
GATGAGAGAGCGGGCCGGGGTTTTCGTCTCGCTCAAGAAACGGGGCGAGCTCCGTGGCTGCATCGGTACGTACCTTCCCACGGAAGAGACCATCGCGCGCGAGGTAATCACAAACGCGATCAAGTCAGCGAGTGCGGACCCACGATTTCCGCCCGTGTGCGAAGGGGAACTGGCAGAGCTTGTCGTCTCTGTTGACGTTCTCTCCGAACCAGAGCCCTGCGATGAGGAAGACCTCGACCCCAAACGCTATGGGGTGATCGTAGAGAGTGGATGGCGCCGTGGCTTGCTTTTGCCCGACCTGCCTGGTGTGGAGACGGTCTCAGAGCAGATAGAGATCGCGCGGATGAAGGCGGGGATCGGGTCGGCGGAGCCGGTGCGCCTCTATCACTTTACCGTGGAGCGACACACCTAGATGAATTCGGGGAACATCCGTCCGCGCGTTGACCTGCTTACCTTCGGCTGCCGGGTCAACCAATACGAGACGCAGATGATGCGCGGTCTTCTGGCCACTACTTTCGATGTTGTTGACGGGAAAGCAGACCTCTATGTTGTGAATGCCTGCACGGTCACCTCCCTTGCCGAGCGCAAGGCCCGACAAGCGATCCGGCGTCTTCGCCGCGAACACCCAGGGGCAAAGATCGTCCTGATTGGCTGTCTCGCCGATGCTGTTGCCCAGAGCCTGACCCGAGTCGAAGGAGCTGATCTTCTCGGGGGGAACGCCTGGAAGGGGAGGATCGATGAGGTTGTAACCCGCGCGCTCGCCGGTGAGCACGGGATGCTCCCTGCGATTGGGAAAATCCCGCTGGCTAAAGAGCGGATCGAACAGTACCGCGGCCGCGTGCGTGCCCTCATCAAGGTGCAGGATGGGTGCAGCCTCTCTTGCACCTTCTGTCGCACTACCCAGGTCCGCGGCCCCTCACGCAGCAAATCGATTGCGGCTGCTCTCTCTGAGGCACGCTCCCTTGTTCAAAGTGGTTACCCTGAGATTGTCCTCATCGGGATCAACCTTGCCCAGTATGCCCCCCCTGATGGTGACCTAGCCGAGTTAGTGCAAAGTATGCTTAAAGTTGATGGGCTTCGCCGTTTACGTCTCGGTTCAATTAACCCTTATGGGATTACTGAAAGGCTGGTGAAAGTGTTCTCCACGGATCACCGTGCTTGCCCGTATTTTCACATCCCGCTTCAAAGCGGCGACGATGTGGTCCTTCGCCGCATGGAGCGCGGCTATACTACCTCCTTCTACCGCTCGCGGATTTCACTGATTCGCCGCTTCATTCCGAAGGCGACGTTCGGGGCGGATGTGATTGTCGGCTTTCCCGGTGAGGGCGAGGCCGCCTTTGCGCGGACCTGCGAGATTGTTGAGGAAGTGGGGTTTGCGAACCTCCATATCTTTCGGTACTCTCGCCGCGATGGGACATTTGCGGCTAATCTTTCCAACCACGTTCAGGAGAGTAAGAAGAGGGAAAGGGTTGAGCACCTGCGAGAGCTGGCACGAGCGATCCGTTGTGACCTTCATCAACGTTTCCTCGGGAGCAAAGAGGAAGTCCTGATTGAGGAGAGACGGGACGGGAAGTGGCGCGGTTATACTCAGGGCTATATCGATACCTATCTCCTCAAAGGAGACGGCGTCGCTGCAGGCGATGAAGTAACGGTGAAGATCGAGAAAGCGACCGACTGCTATCTAGAAGGGGTGATGAAAGATCGAACAGATACACGCTGAGATCACCTTACGCGATAATGCGGAGTCAACCGCCCTCCTGGGTGAGTTCAATCGAAATCTGAAGGAGATCGAGAAGGCGTTTCCGGCGCGGATAATCGCGCGTGGAGAGACCGTCCGCATCGAGGGAACGCGTGAGGAAGTGGAGCAGGTTCGCTCCTTGTTTGAAAAACTTCTCGACGTCATCGAGTCAAACCACGTTCCTAGCCTATCCGAGGTTCGCTACTTGATCACCCAGATTAAGGAGGGGAAAAGGGTGGACGGGGTTCTCTCCGACGTTGTGCGGGTGACGCACTGGGGCGAGGAGATACGTTCAAAGACGGTCGGACAGCACCGATACATCGAGGCGATTCGCAACAATGATATTGTCTTTTCCATCGGCCCTGCAGGGACTGGGAAGACCTATCTCGCTGTGGCAATGGCGATTGACTACCTGAAGCGGGAGGAGGTAAAGCGGATTATTCTCACCCGTCCGGCGGTGGAGGCAGGGGAGGAACTCGGCTTTCTTCCCGGCGACATTCAAGCTAAGGTGAGCCCGTATCTGAGGCCTCTATACGACGCGATCTACGACATGATTCCAGTGAGCGAATTCGAGAAGCTGACCGAACATGGGCGGATCGAGATGGCTCCACTCGCGTTCATGCGCGGCCGCACCTTGAACAATAGCTTCGTCATTCTCGACGAGGCGCAGAACACGACCTCAATCCAGATGAAGATGTTCTTAACACGCCTCGGGTTTCACTCCAGGGCGGTGATTACCGGAGATGTAACTCAGATCGACCTCGAGGAAGGGACTTCTGGATTGATGGCCGTACAGGAGATCTTACAGGGGATCGAAGGCATCTCGTTTATCAACCTCACCAAGAGCGATGTCGTGCGCCATCAGCTCGTGGCACGAATTATCGAAGCTTACGAGAAGAAAGAGAATCGCAAAGGACGCAACACAAGCGGCAATCATCCTGGCGCAGGATAAGGCCGGCGGCACACAGGGTTGCTACCTTTTTTGGACCGTTGGCTAGCTTCAGAGGGTAACATCCATCCCACACTTCGCGCGGCAGCTTTGGCTATCAGATTGTCGGAATACCCTTTTGACGACGAAAGATATTGCAAGGCCCCAAGGGAATCCCGCTAGTGAAGGTATCTCGGCAGTATCCGCCCGCGATGTCCTGCCTTTTTTTCCGCACGAGACAGGGCAGCCTTCTTAAACTAGAGGTATCTTGATTTTTGACTTAAAGGGACGGATCAACGGCCAAAAATCAGAAAAAAAATAAGCTCTCGTACATCCCTCTGAACTCAAAAGCTCCCTCTCACTGATCTAAAGGGAGGTATAGCGCGATCCTGCAGACATCATCGCCTTTGAGCACACTCTCTAGTAGTTTTACTTCAACGGGTTTCTGTAGGATCTCTTCCCAAATGCCCTTGTAGAAACCGGCGCCGCAATAGCAATAGGTCGGTGAGATCGTCTCGTGGGTCTTTAACGCATCCCTCACCCTTGGACAGTGGCAGTAGTACTGCCGCCTCTTCTCGGGGTCGGTCTCCTTCATATACTCGACAAGGTAGCCGCTCTTGGGGATCTTCGTCGCGATGATCGTGTTGCCCTTCTTTACCCCTGCTAAACCCCATCCTCGCTTGAGGATCTCTTCGATCAACTTCTCATCCAATCCAAGGGTGCCCTTCAGAAAGGACTCGAACTGCTCTTGGAGTATTTGATGGACCAAATCGACGTCTTTGGTCTCCTGGTAGGTCTTTCTTGCTTCCTCCAAGGCGGATTTTGGGTACTGACAGGCACAGCCGGCCATGATCGTTTTGCGTTTGTCCTCATCGGCCAGCAACTCCAAGCGCCCCATCGCTTTCTTAGTCCAGACTATGACTTCTTGACGGGAGGAATGCGACGAGAGCTTGCCACTTCCTTTCATCACTTCTTTTCGGATCTTTTCTCCAGCGATCTCATCCAGGCAACGGGAAAACTTGACTAACCAAGCCCGTTCAAAATCCTGTTCTTGAGGCATTTCCACAAGTGTTCAAATCTTGTTTTTTGACTTCTTTGCGTGCTTCTGCTGTACGATCCGACTGATGGTGGAGTAGTGCAGGCCAAGGTAATCTCCAATCTGACTCAGCGTGTAGCCATGCTCCATGTACGCTTTATATATCTGCTCGTTTCGCTTTGCCTTGTTGCGTTTGGCTCCTCGAAACAGCTTGGCAAGTGTTGGCCGCACGAGGAACCGTTGCGCCTTGGGAACCTCTTTCAGCAGCGCTCTACCTTTAAGTGGAGCGATCATTTTCTTAACGAACGCATCGCTACCCAGTAGCACTCCACCGCGCAGCTGCTCCCAAATCGTCTGGCCTCTGCCTTCAGCGACAAACTGTCGGTACGCGAGTTGCGCTTTCCGTTTGCGGGACGCAAATTGAGCCAGAATCCAGTCTACCGTCAGGAACTCAGGCACCCGTCTTTCTCCTGATGTGGCTGTGTAACTGCACCACTTCCAATAGCGAGGGTGGCGGACGATCTTCGCGCGAACGGGATTCAACACCACATATCGAGCCATTTCCAACAGG
>JAUWYG010000164.1 GCA_030615945.1 Candidatus Bipolaricaulota bacterium
CTTCAGCTGGGTGATCCAGATGCTGTGGAACAACATCGTGGTGGGGCACTTAGGGCTATTTAAAGCCCTAAACTACTGGCAAGCAGCCGGACTGTGGTTTCTAATCATCCTGCTGTCAGCCTGGACCGGCATCGGTGCCAATAAGTGCTTACTGTCGCGTAAGTGGCGTTCTCACGACTGAGACGCTCTAACGTTCGTAACCAGTGGGAAGGCGCGATGCGCCTTCCCACCTTTAACGCACTGCAACGATAATGGTAAAGGTCCTCTCTGGAGGTGCCGCCTCCCAAGGGCGGCGGTAGGCCAGGGTTAATTCACCCTGCCCGGCAGCGATCGCTTCGTAGCGGAAGTAGAAGGTTCCTCCAGCACCGATGAGTGTGGAAGAGGGGCGATAGCCAGGTCCGTCGATTCCCTGCAGGATGCCGCCGTGCGGTTCTGCCTCGATCTCCCATTCGTAACCGGTGGTCGCATTCCCGGAAAGGGCGATCATCAGTCTTTCCCCTTCGTTAAGAGTAATCTGTCCGTCATCGTCTTTATCATCGGCCAATCGGTAGATGGTCAGTCCGACTCCACAGACCAGGGCCTTCGAGGAAACACGTCCCATTTGGCTTTTCATCCCTGGCGCGACTACCTGGATACAGGCGCGAAACTCGCCGATGCTAGTTTTAACAACAATGCTATAGGTCCCCTCTGGGACCGGTTCTCCAAGCTGGTCAACGAGGCCCCAACAGCCTGTCCACTCCTTAAAGGCCACGGGAAAAATCGTCCCTCCATCCACTTCCTCGGATGTAAAGACGACATTCTCCTCACAGTCCAGAACGCGCAGACCGGTGACAAACAAAGGTTCGCATAAGCAGGGGCACGGCTCCTCTCGCTCGATTTCAAGGGCAAGGGTACTGCCCTGCTCAAAGACGAATGTCCCGATCATCGCGCGGACCGGCTCACCCGAAGAGGCATAACTTGACGCACTGCCACTGGCCTGTGCGAAGCCCGCACCACAAAGAAGGTTTACTACAAATCCAACAAAGACCACACCGACCGATACCGTCATTCGCATTCATCATCACCCTGGGTTACCTACACTCCTAAAAGATTCCGGTTTCATGATTGCCTTCTGAGGAGGAAGAGGCGTTATAATAGGCTCATTCAACGTTCGGAGGTGTTTTAAAAATGAGGTTGTTTACCAAACTCATTGCCGGTGGCGGCATCGCTGCGTTCTTCTTTTTCAGTTGGGTGATCATGCGCCTGTGGAACCACATCTTGACGTGGCATTTAGGGCTGCTCCCACCGCTTAGCTACTTGCAAGCGGCCGGGCTGTGGTTCCTGATAATCCTGCTCTTTGCGTGGGTGGGTATTGGAGCAAACCGCGGCATTTCGCTTTGGTGGCGAAAGAAGCGTGATTGGGATGAGATCGGCGAGAAGATCGAGAGAAAGATCAAGCACGGCCTCTCCCGTTGGGTCAAAGAGAAGGACGATGAAGACTGGGACGAGATCGGCGAGAAGATTGAAGCAAAAGTCAAGCGCGGCATCGCCAAGTGGGTTGGCGGAGACCCGGACATGGACTGGGATGACCTCGGTGAGAGAATCGAAGAGAAGATCAAGCACAAGATCCGCGACTGGGCGCAAGAAGAGTAGATCTATAAGCGGTCGATCCGTAGCAGAACGTTACCTGCCGGATCGGGACAGACAATGACGTTCTCCTTGGCCATCCAGTCATCCGGGGTGAGGTTCCGTTGCATGGCGGGGAGAAGCGGCAAAACGGCTTGTAGGGCGTAGAGACAAAACGGCTGCGAAAGGTACATGCTGCTTCCCCGCACCAGAAGCTCGTACCCGGGGGCCATGCCCGAGGTGCACGTTCCAAGCACCTTCTGCACCGCGATGCGAAGATCGCCGGCGGCTGCCTCGGGCGCGGAACCTCCTGTAACATTGCTACTCCCCAGGGGGCGCTTTTCGATTCGCCAAATCACACCGCCCTTGGGGTCGGGGCATTGGACCTCATCGACCCGCCACAGCCAATCGGCATCCTTGGACTCGGCGATGGTTCGTTCCTTTGCCGGCAGCAACGGAATCACGCTCTGCAAGGCGTACATACAGATCGGCCCGCCAGCGGGGAGCAACAGCCGACCGGCGCGGACGAGAAATCCCCTTCCGGGTGTCATCGGAACCGGACCCGTACAGATCCCTTCGACTCGATCGACCGAAACCCAAAGCTCGTCCATTCAGCCCTCCAAACCCAGATCGTGCAGTTTTCCCGGAGCGGGGAGTCCAGTAGCCGAGTTCCA
>JAUWYG010000026.1 GCA_030615945.1 Candidatus Bipolaricaulota bacterium
AGCAGGCCAAGATCCTCGAACAAGAGAAGGGATACCACGTGCGCGAGGACGCCGGCCGCGGCTGGCGGCGGGTCGTGCCTTCGCCGGATCCGATTGAGATCTTCGAGAAGGAGGTGATCCGCCAGTTGGTCGAGGCGCGCTCGATCGTCATCGCCTCCGGTGGGGGCGGGATCCCGATTGTCAAGGAAGATGGCGGTCTTTTCGGAGTCGCTGCGGTGATCGATAAAGATCTCGCTGGCGAGCGCCTCGCCGTGGATGTCGAGGCGAAGATCTTCCTCATCCTCACAGACGTTGAGCAGGTGAAGCTGAACTACAAGACACTACAGGAGAAGGGACTGACGCACATCACGCTTGAAGAAGCGAAAAGGTATCACGCAGAGGGACACTTCGCCAAAGGGTCGATGGAGCCGAAGGTGCGTGCGGCGATTCGGTTTATCGAGGCCGGTGGCGAGAGGGCGATCATCACCTCACTCGACCGTGCCATGGATGCACTGGAAGGAAGAGCAGGAACAACTATCACCAACTAAGGGAGGTAGCTATGTCCAACACTAGTCTACGTGGACGGGACTTCATCACATGGCTTGATTTTACACGCGATGAGATTGAGGCGATGCTTGAAACCGCGCACGACCTAAAGCTAAAACAGATCCGGCGCGAGAAGCACCACATCCTGGACGATATGACGCTTCACATGTTATTCTACAACGCCTCGCTTCGTACGCGGAACTCGTTCGAGGCGGGGATGACTCAGCTCGGTGGTCATGCGCACTTCCTTCAACCCGGTGCGGTCTACACCCCGGCACTCAAAGGGGAGGAAAAGGCGTACTCGACCGAACGGATCTCGGACGTCGCCCGCGTGCTCGCTGAGATGGGGGACGGGATTGCCATCCGCATCTACGGGAAGCACACGGGTTGGAAGTACGGGAAAGGGGACCTCATCGTACGGGAATTCGCCAAGTGGTCCCGTGTCCCGGTGATCAACATGGAAGATGACATGTACCATCCCTGCCAGGCACTCGCGGATGTGATGACCATGCAGGAGAAGCTCGGGCACAACTTGCAGGGAAAGAAGTTCGTCATGAGCTGGGCCTATTCCGGGTCGGTGGAGAAACCGTTGGCCGTTCCGCAGAGCGCGATCATCTCCGCGGCGATGATGGGGATGCACGTCACCCTCGCTCACCCCAAGGGGCTTGACCTCGACCCGAACGTGCTTAATGCGACCAAGAACCTCGTCAAGAAGCACGGTGGAGCGTTTAAGATCGTTCACGATATGGACGAGGCGTTCAAGGGAGCGGATGTCGTCTATCCGAAGGCGTGGACCGTCCAGCCGACCGACGGCTCTGGGGTGATGGACCCGGAGAAGGCGAAGGCTATCTTCGAGGCGAACAAGGAGTGGATCTGCACCCAAGACAAGATGGCCCTGACAAAAGACGCCATCTACATGCACTGCCTCCCGGCCGACCGCGATATGGAGGTGACCGACGAGGTGATCGATGGTCCGAATTCAGTCATCATCGAGGAAGCAGCGAACCGTTTGCACGGCCAGAAGGGTATGCTCGCCCTTCTTTTGGGGTAGTAAAGCGCGAGCAAAGAAGGAGGTGAAAATGAGTTGGTACGACCTGAAAGACAGGGACCTGATCAGCGAACTTGACTGGACGCGTGAGGAGTATGACATCGCGATGAAGGTCACCGATCAGATGAAGGGACTCTACTACAGCGGGAAATCCCATCCGTATCTCGAGTACAAGACCTTCGCTATGCTCTTCTTCGCTGGGTCGACGCGGACACGCATGTCGTTTGAGACCGCGATGACGCAGCTTGGGGGACACTCGCAGTTCCTCAATCCGAGTACGATGCGCCTGTCGCTTGAGGACAAACCAGGGGCAGGCGAGACGGTGAAGGATACGGCCAGGGCTATGTCCCGGTTCTGCGACGGGATCGGGATCCGCCTTCTCGATGATCAGATCAGCTACTACGGTCAGGGCGATGAGGTCATGCGCAAGTTCGCCGAGTACGCCGAGGTTCCAATCATCAATATGGCATCGGACATCAACCATCCCTGTCAGTCCCTGACAGACATTTACACCATGCACGAGAAGTTAGGCGGCGTGAAGGGCAAGAAGATCGTGATCACCTGGGTCTACACTCCGTGGATCCGCGGTCGCTGTTCGGTGCAGGGAACGGCTCTCACCTCGTCCTTGTACGGGATGGACGTCGTCGTCGCCAACCCGCCTGAGTTTGACCTCGACCCGAACGTGATGCAAATGTGCAAGAATCTTGCCAGTAAGTCCGGTGGCTCGTTCGCGATCGTTCACGACATGGAGGTGGCGCTCGAAGGCGCAACCGTTGTCTTTCCGCGCAACTGGTACACCGCTCGCCGCTACGACATCGGGAAAGAAGAGGAGCTAAAGATCGCTAACAGATACAAGGATTGGCGCTACACCGCCGAGCAGCAGAGGAAGCTCTGCGCTCCTGGGTACCTCCTGCAGTGCATGCCGATCGACCGGGGTAATGAGGCCGATCCTGAAGTCTGTGACAACGAGCTCTCCTGGATCTACGACCAGGCCGAAAACCGCTTGCACACGCAGAAGGCAATCCTTACACTCACCATGGGAGGCCGAGTGTAGAGGTGAACGAGAGGACCAATGGGATGATCGGCGCCGCCGTCCTCCGTCCGGACGCGATCGATAAGGTCCGTGGGGAGGCGAGGTTCGTTGATGATCTCGCCTTCCCTGGAATGCTACATGCCGCAGTGATCCGCGGCACCGTCCCCCATGCAAAGATCTGCAAGCTCGATCTTAAAAGTGTTTCGAAGCACCCCCGGGTCATCTGTACCCTAACCGCGAACGAGATCCCCGGAGAGAACGTCGTGCACGTCATCTACGACGATCAACCGGCGCTCGCCGATGAGATCGTCCGCTACATCGGCGAGCCGATCGCGCTTCTGGCCGCTGAGGACCGCACAAGTGCTAACCAAGCCGTGAAGTTAGCTACGATTAATTATGAGGAGCTTCCAGCAGTCTTCGATTCACTTTCAGCCCTTTCACCGGATGCACCCACAGTCGCCGTCCCCGCGGCAACGGAAAAAGCGCCAAACCTGTTTAACGCCATGCGCATTCGCAAAGGAGACGTTGCCCAGGGGTTCGCGCAGGCCGACGTTATCGTCGAGGGGGAGTATCACACCGGTTACCAGGAACACGCCTATCTGGAAACGCAAGGAGCGATCGCCGTTCCCGAGTTAAACGGGGCGATGGCTATCTACGGGACGATGCAGTGCCCGTTCTACGTCCAGGCCGCTGTGGCCAAGGTCCTCGGCCTGCCTCTGTCGAAGGTGCGTGTGATACAAACTGCAACCGGCGGAGCGTTCGGCGGCAAGGAGGACGTTCCTTCCCTCGTCGCCTGCTTGGCCGCTCTTCTTGCGTGGAAAGCACGCCGATCGGTGAAGCTCGTGTTCGACCGCGAGGAGGATATCCTGACAACGAGCAAGCGACATCCATCGATCGTCCGCTACAAGAGTGGGGCGAAGGCCGATGGGACCCTCACTGCCATTGAGGTTGATTTCGTCTACAACGCCGGCGCCTATCAGACCCTCTCCCCGGCGGTTCTATGGCGCGGACTGATGCATGCTGCCGGGCCGTATCGGATCCCCCACGTGAAGATCGATGGCCGCTCGGTCGCGACGAACACCGTCCCTTGCGGCGCGTTTCGTGGGTTTGGGAGTCCACAGGTGATCTTCGCCCATGAGTCGCAGATGGACCGCCTCGCCGAGCGGTTGGGAATCGACCGGCTGGAGATCCGCCGCCGCAACGCCCTGCAAATAGGTGATGAGACCGCCACGAAACAGCGGCTGAGCGAGAGCGTGGGTGTGCTTCAGACGATCGAGAAGGCGGGCCGGCTGGCTCACTGGGAGGAGCGGCTGCGAAAGGTGGAGGCGTTCAACGCGGCATCGCGAGATCGTCGCCGCGGTCTGGGGATCTCTTCTGTCATGTACGGGGTTGGACTAGGAGGAAAAGCCCCGTTCCTGGATAAGGCCGGGGCGTACATGAAGCTTGAAGCCGATGGCTCGATCGGCATCGCTGTAGGAACGGTCGAGATGGGACAGGGGTTGACGACCGCCCTCACTCAGATTGCTTCTGAAGCCTTAAGCGTCCCGTTTGACCGTATTCACCTCGCTCCGGTGGACAGCTCCCGCGTTCCCGACTCCGGACCGACGGTCGCCTCCCGCGGGACGATGATGAGCGGACTTGCGATCCTCGACGCAGCGGCGAAGCTCAAGGAGCGGATTCGCACCGTAGCCAAAGACCTTCATATCCCCAAAAACGAGATCCCCTCCCGCTTGAAGGAAATTGCACAGGCCTTCTTCATGCGCAACCTCGATCCGGCGGTCGAGGGGTGGGCACAGGGCGCGCCGGTCGATTGGGACGAAGAGACTGGCCTGGGGAACGCCTACTTCGTCTACGCCTACGCTACTCACATCGCTCAAGTTGAGGTCGATCTTACCACCGGGGAGGCCTCGGTAGAGGATTTCGTCGCCGTGCATGACTCAGGGAGAATAGTCAATCATCAACTGGCCTCCGGACAGGTAGAGGGCGGGATCGCACAGGGATTGGGTTTTGCGTTGATGGAGGACATCCCGCAAGAAGACGGACGTTTGATGACAACAGGGTTCACTACGTATCGCATCCCGACAATCCGTGACATCGCGGCGGACACCAAAGTAGCGTTTGTTGAAGCCCTCTACTCTGCCGGACCATTCGGCGCAAAGGGGCTGGGAGAGGTCCCATTGATGGCCTCCCACACCGCTGTCTCCCGGGCCGTGGCCCACGCGCTCGGTGCGGCGGTCAATACCTATCCACTCTCTCCGGAGCGAGTGAAAGGGTCAGTAGCCTAAAGGTAGTTCTGCACGATCACCATGATCAGCCGGATGAGGATGAGAGCCCAGCCGGCGATTACCACGATCCACACGAGCTTCTTGGCGATCGTCGCTACGGCGAGGAAGATCGTGAGAATAGCGAGGAGACCGATCGGATCTACCAGCTCACTCGGAACCGGCATCGAGGGAAGGATCGTTGCCACCAACCGAACGATCCCTTGCCCAATCAGGTGACCCAGGCTGTAGATAAACGCGAGTAGCTGATCGATGACCTCTTGGGCTGAAGAGACGTCCGGTGTCCCCTCGGTCGACTGAGCCATGCAAGGGACCCCCAAAGCGAGGAGGAAGCCTCCTGCAAGGAAAGCTTTCCTGATAAAGAAAGATCGGGGGAGGCTGCGACCTCCCCCTGCTTTCTTAGAGACCAAGGAGAGCAAAGAGGGCGGAGAAGTCGACATCTCCCTGCAAAACCTCGTCCAGCGTCGTCACCCCGAGCATCCCGATGATGGTGTTAAAGAAGTTCGCAATCGCCTCAGCCGGAGCAGCCATGATGATCGGCATGAGTGACTCTTGAAGCGATATCCCCAGGGATTCCTCGAGCACGCCGAAGAATT
Source organism: Candidatus Bipolaricaulota bacterium (assembly GCA_030615945.1). GTDB lineage: Bacteria > Bipolaricaulota > Bipolaricaulia > UBA7950 > UBA9294 > UBA9294. Next base: position 5,485 of record JAUWYG010000026.1, read on the forward strand.
CCGCATTGGTGGCAAAGAATTGCTCAAACGCCGCCGCCAGTAGTTCCGGATTCGCCTCCCGCACCATCACAATCCCCTCTCCGAGCAGCCTCCCCAGCACCTCGATCGAGGTGAAGTAAGGAGTGCCCACGGGAGCGGTTCCAGAGATCCACTGCACAAGTGAAGGCCTAGCCTCTGCCGGCTCCCAGTCGAGTTCTACCGTTCCGCTAGCGACTAGCCCCCCACCAGCGAAGTCAAAGGCGGTACCGGTAAGCTCACCAAGGAGGGGGAGATAACCCCCAAATTCCACCTTGTTGACAATCGTCACCTGTTGATCAAACTCGATGTGCAGCCCGGTCACCGCCGCTCCAACTGTGTTAGTGAACATCCCCACCGCCATTGTGCCAGCCTCATAGAAAACTGCTTCCACTCCTCCAGCAAGCGTCGCACTAGACAGGGAGAACAAAACCACCGCGAGCACCACACACGCAACCCTGATCTTCGTCATCGAATAACCTCCTCGAACTAAAAAAGTTGATAGCATTCTAGCCACATTCTCCCAGTCCGGCAAACGAGGGCGATGCCCTATCGATCGAGAGCTATCACCTGCCACTGATCAGGTAGGAGGCGATCGCCTCAGCAAGGGCGAGGTCCGCCCTGGTTGTCACCTTAAGGTTGGTCGGCTCGCCGGAGACGGTCCACACCGGTATGCCCTTCGCCAGTACCGCCCCCGCATCATCGGTATACGTCTTATCACTTGCCTTAAGACAGTGGCAAATCAACCCCCGCTCGAAGCCCTGTGGAGTCTGCATCTGCAGGAGCCCCTCGCGCTCGATTGGTCGGAGAAGAAGGAAGCCGTCTTGATCTCGGTGGCGGAGCATGTCCACTGCCGGGATCACCGGCACGCACGCTCTGTGTTTACGCGCCCCCTCAATCACGCGGTCGATCAGTGCCCGGCTCGGAAACGGCCGTGCCACGTCGTGGATAAGAACAATCCTTCCCTCGGCCGCCTTCACCCCGGTAAGGGCGGAGTCCTGCCGCCGCACCCCACCATGGACAATCTGAACCACCTTTGCAGCCTCCGCAACGAGCGTGGCTGCACGCTCCTCCTCACCTGCACCAACCACGAGGACGATCTGCTCGATCGATGGAGACTCGATGAACGGAGCCAATGCGTAGGAGAGGAGAGGTCGACCGGCGATCGCAAGGTAGACTTTGTTCCGCCTTGCTCCGACCCTTATCCCTTTACCAGCAGCAAGAAGAACGGCCGTAACCCTCGGCTCCATCCGCCCTTTGTGCTCCCTCTTTCTACTCGGAAGCAGTGGTCTCCGTCACCTTGATCAGGTTCTGCCCGTCTGGGTCAACCATGTAGATCTCCCAGATATCGGAGCGGTCAGAGTTGAACAAGATCTTATCGTTTATTCCCCAGCACGGATTGACTTCATTCCCCTCGTGCGTAGTCAGGCGCGTCACAGCAAAGCCTTCAAGCTCAATCACGTACAAATCCACATTCTTCTCCCGATTGGAGACGAAGACAATCCGATCTCCTTGAGGTGACCAACTAGGGGACCAGTCGTCCACTTCATTTTTTGTCAATTGTGTTGTTGCTCCGTTTTCAAGGACGCGTGTGTAAATCTCTAATCCCTTTTCACCAGGGGACTCAAACGCGATGGTTGTACCGTCCGGCGAAAGCGCCGGTTCCCAGTTTGCAATCGCCGGTCCCTTTTGCTGAAGAAAAGAACAGCCTGCGATCCATAGAAGAAGAATCATCGTACAAAGTCCAACGAGCATTGGCTTCTTCGACTTCTTCAATCTCCCCTCCTTTCATCGCTCCCATCGGGGGGGTTCTCCAACAGGTTCGACGAACAGCATCCTCCCTGCTTCGGTTTGCAGGGTGCTCTTGACGGTTGTCTTGATCTTACGGCCGATATGACGGCGGCCATTTTCCACCACAACCATCGTGCCATCGTCGAGGTAACCAACCCCTTGACCGATCCCTTCCCCGCGGTCGATCACCTCCACTGTGATCTCCTCCCCAGGGATGAACCGCGGTTTGACCGCGTTGGCGAGTTCATTGATATTTAAGATCTTCACTCCCTCCACCTGCGCTACCCGGTTAAGATTGTAGTCGGTGGTGATCAGTGCCCCACCCTTCTCCTTCACCAGGCGAATCAACTTTCGATCAACTTCCTTAATGGATAAGTAGTCCTGAGAGGAAACGCGGAGATCAACAGAATCATCCTCCATCAACTCATGGAGAACCTCCAGCCCGCGTCGTCCCTTGCGCCGTCGCAGGCTGTTTGACGAATCTGCAATATTCTGTAACTCAACAAGAACGAACTCGGGAACGACAATCTCCCCTTCAAGGAAACCGGTCCGTAGAAGGTCGCCGATCCGACCGTCAATGATCACGCTTGTATCGAGGACCTTGCTCGCCGTCGCTCCATTCTTGTGGGACCGGTGCGTCACAAACCTGGGTTTTCCTACCCCCAAGATGGGCCTTTCGAGCCCGTAACCAAGACACAGGCCAAGGAGGAGGCTTCCAGCAAGGACGCTCCCCTGTGCGATCCGCACGCCCACGCCAGCCGCGAAGATACCTCCGATAGCGAGGTAGAGAATCGCTCCAATTCCAGACACAACAAATCCTAACAGGAGGCTATTCACCAAGCGCGTCTCCACTCCCTCCCTCTCCAGTTCCGACTTAAGCTTCCTCAAACCGAGAAGCAACATTCCGGCCAGAGTGCCCCCTGCCGCCCCACCCCCCACCAGATTCATCACCCATCCCGGGACTGATCCCACTGTGGGGATGAGTCCGTGACCAACCGCGGTCACTGCTCCTACTACAGTTAAAACAAGGAAGAATGAAAGGTTAAACATGATTCCTCCTCCGATCGATTGACCAAGATCCTTCTCTCGCCTCTCCATTTAGTTCCTTCAACGTCGATTATATACAGTGCTTGACTTCGCCGCAAGATTCTGCTATTGTATACAGCAAAATCGGCCGTTCAACGGTTGCCTGAGATGAGGGGGGGACGACGCTGGACGCCAAGTGGACCGTGCGCGAAATTCTTAATTGGACACGAGGTTATCTCAAGAACGCCGGAATCGTCCAACCGAGATTGGAAGCGGAGACCCTCCTCGCCCACACGCTAGGCTTTGACCGTCTGCACCTCTATCTGAGCCCGGATAAGCCTCTCACGGCAGAGGAACGCACGCGATTCCGGAAGATAATCAAGCAGCGTCGAGCCGGGATTCCCTTGCAGTACTTGATTGGCGAGGTTTCCTTCTTCGGGCTGCGTTTTCGTGTCAGCAAAGAAGTGCTTATCCCACGACCGGAGACTGAACAACTCCTGGAGCAGGCCCTTCGCCTTGCCCCGCGCAACCGCGAAATCGCCTGCCTAGACCTGGGGACCGGATCGGGCGTCATCGCCATCTGCCTAGCCCGGTTTCTCCCTCGCGCTACGGTGACCGCGGCCGATCTCTCAACCGAAGCGTTAGACCTAGCACGCGAAAACGCTGAACTAAACGGTGTGCTTGACCGGATCACCTTTCTGGAGAGTGACTGGTTCGAGCACATCAGCAACGCGTTTGACTTAATCGTCTCCAATCCACCATATATAGAAGAGAAGAAGTTGGAGAAGGTACCAGCGGAGGTGCGTCAGTACGAACCCCGCATCGCCTTGGACGGAGGAAGAGGTGGAATAGAAAGGATTGAGACATTAACGGGGGGCCTGCGGGGACACATGCACCCGGGTGGAGTTCTCCTCCTTGAGATCGGCAATGGCCAGGGGGGAAGAGTCGTGGAACTATTGAATCGAGCTGGTCTAGTAGAAGCGAGGGCGGAGATGGATCTTGCAGGACACGAAAGGTTTGTGATCGCACGATGTCCGTGATAATCCAAGTCTCCGAACTTCATTTTTCCACAGCCGACGGCATTAAGGTGTTGGAGGACATACACTTGCGTGTTGACCGGGGAGAAATGATCTTTCTCCTCGGGCCGGCAGCAGCGGGAAAATCAGTACTCCTCGGGCTCTTGGCCGCGCAGATCCCTCCACAGAGAGGGCAGATCCTCGTGCACGGCCGGAATATTGCCCGCCTCAGTCGGAAGAAGGCATTCGAGCTGCGGCGGCGGATCGGCTTTCTTCCACAAGGGTTTGCCCCGTTGCCAAAGACTGTCCTTAAAAATGTCATGTTTAAATTGCGCTGTCTAGGAAACTTCCAGGAGCAGGCCGAGGAGAAGGCGCTCGCCGCTCTGGAGCGGGTGAGGCTGACCGCCAAGCTGGCCACCTCGGCAACCGAGCTCGAACCACTCCAGCGAGTTCGACTCGGGCTTGCGCTTTCCATCTGCGATGAGCCCCAACTACTGTTGCTCGACGAGCCCTTTTCCAACCTTGATCCGGGGGGCAGGACCGAGGTTTGCTCTTTGCTTGCGCAGATCCACTTAAGTGGCCTCACTGTCCTTACTGCAACCCGCGGCCCGCTTCCCACCGCAGCAGATGGCCACCGGGTTGTTCTCCTAGCCGATGGGAGAGTGAAGGAATGATAAGCACGTTTCTGTTCCTCCTCGGTGAACTCCTCGGTGCGGTGAGAACCAAGAGTGGGACGATCCTCATCGCAGTGGTACTTCTCATCTTCTCCTTTCTCGCCCTTTTCTCCAGCTTCTTCCTTCTTGGAACACCGGTCGAGGAAGAGAACGGACCAGTCCTGGCTCCGCGAGAGATCATGGCCTACCTCTCTCCTCGCCTCTCGCCAGGGGAAGTGGAGGAACTCTACTCAAAGATCCGGGAATGGAAAGACGTCCAGCGGATCAACTACCTGTTCACTCAGGAATTGCAGGAAGATCAGGCCGGCGGGATTTTCCTGATCCGGACAACCAGCCCCTCCGCGGTTGCCCCTCTCCTAGAGACGCTCGGATCGATCGAGGGGATTGTGCGGATCGTTTCTGCCTCGAAATCGCAAAGCACACTTTCTCTCTCCACACCAGTGCGAATCGGGCTCTTAATCGGGCTGGCGGTGAGTGCTGTGGCAAGCATGCTAGCCGCGCGATACGGGTTTAGGGAACTGTTGCGCTCCTTCGCAGAGGAGATCCGACTGATGCATCTCTCTGGAACGGCGGAACGAATGATCCAGACTCCGATCATCGCTCTTGGGATCCTCTGCGGCTTGGTGGCAAGCCTCTTGTTAATCGTGGCTGTCTATCTCTTCCACTTCTTTGCAGTATCACATCCAGAAGCTGTCCTTCGTACCGCCTCCGGCCTAGTCGAGCCAGGGAGGGTGCTGACGGTCAGCCTATTGAGCCTTCTTCTCGGCCTAGTCATGGGAGGCCTTATTGGGGTGCTGGGGGCAAGCCTCACCGGTTCCCGCGAGTTTCAGACCTACTCGTAACGCAATGCATCAACCAGCAAGAGTTTCACTTCCCGGTGGTCTGAAATCAGACCAGCAACTGCTAAGCAGAAATGACAAGAAGAGGCCTTCCAAGATCAACTGGCCACAGTCATCATGTCCACATAGAAGAGGCAGCGGATAACGCCTCTACCACTGAGCTTAGTCCTAGATCGAGAACAACCTCGGCCACGCCGCTAACCACTCTCACAAGGTAGCGCCTCTGTTGAAGACTGTCCAGAGTCACTCCTAAATAGAAGTCAAAGGTACACCCCTTGGATCGATCAGGTGTGGCTGCGATTTTTGCGGTGGTGACCCAGCTGACTGATTCCTTTGTTAAATAGGTAGAACAGGCCAACCACCACGATGAGGAGTTCGACGAATTTAAACATCAGTGAGAAAGCAACCGCCCCCGCCTTCCCCACATCGACCAGCCTGAAGATCCCGATCAGGGCCGCCTCACTCGTTCCTAGTCCTCCTGGAGTGATCCAAAGAAAGAAGGACAGTACGATGCTCAATGTGAACAGGAGAGACAGTTGCGCGAAGTTGAACGTCGTATGAGCGGAAAAGTGGAAGAAGACTTGTGGACGCATATAGATAAAGAAAGTGGCAAGGCTCTGAAAGAAGAAGGCAAGCAACGTGCCCTTCCAGTGGCGCGTAAAAGCATAGTAGATCTCATCCTCCGTCTCGGAGACCTTATCAGCCGCCTGCTCAAAAGCCTTTCGCCAACGCGACAATGGATACCGCAACAGCCGAATTAGGCGGCTAATCCACTTAAAGTTCCCAGCAAAGTTGATCAACCCAACTATGATCCAGAAGAAGATGAAGCCAACTCCGATTATGACAAGATTCTTCTGGTCCGGCGCAATCTGCGGTGAGGCCAAAGCATAGAAGGCTCCGATGCTGATGAACATCACCATGCTCAGACCGCCAAGGAACCGTTCGACTATAATGGTAGCAAAGATGCGGGTCGTCGGAGCAGAGGTACGGTCAACGACCATCAGCGCCCGAATCGGCTCCCCGCCGAGGTAGAGCGAAGGGGTCAAGTAGCTCACCGCGTATCCACTCAGCCGTGCTCCGATGATGCTGCGCAAGGAAAGCTCGATCCCATAGACACGTAGAATCACCAACCAACTGAGAATCCAAGCACTCACCGCCAGGAGAACATCGCCAGCGACCGCGACGATCCCCACCACTTCGAGGGCGCGAATCTGAGCAAAGATACTGCGCCAACCAACATAGTAGAGCACGCCGCCGAGGAGACCGAAACCAACAACTACGGAGAGGGTATAGCTTAACCCCTTCTTAAGTGGCTTATTCATGAAGGGATACTAACACAGGCGCGCTAGGCAGATCAAACCTAACTGAGGTATCCAAATCCCCTCAATCGGCGGTTCAGTTCTTCATCGCCCTCCTTGCCCGAGTGCGCCAGTTCGCTCCGGTTAGGCAAACGCTTGTTCTTGGTAGTGCAAAGGCTGTATGGCGAAAGCTCTCGGGAGAAACGCTTCCTTAAAATTCCGCTCGCCCACGTAGGTGGGGATCGGGCAGTCAAGGTTGAAGCCATCCCCAAATACGCTTAAGGGGAAGTAAGCCTCCTTTTCTCACTAACGTCAACAGATGCGCAACAATTGTTGCGAAAAGAAGGCTTTGGCCACCAAAGGATTGGTCTAGGAATGAAATCATGTAGTCAATGAGGTCCACATTTTGGCATGATGGATGACCGAAGCGAGAAAAAGGAGAATTCCCTGCCAGTCAGCCTCCGATCACTTGAAATGGGAAGCCGTCACGTCAGCCTGGCAGTTCACTTTCAAACAGGTTAAAAAAACGTTCTATAAGGGGCCTCTGAGCCATCGCATTACAGAAGCCGACGGTAAAAGTCATCGTACCGCGGTAGGTGCTGACCGCTAGCATAAAATGAGGTGGGTAGTCAACTAGGCTGAGCACGAAGGCATCTGTCACCTCGGCATCACCAAAGTCTAATCGCTGCTCATCGATGATCCCAAGGTTCGAGAGAAATGGGTGCGATTTTCCGGACTTGATCAACCTTTCCATGATTTTGTCCGATATGCGTCTCGCCCCTCCGAACCCCAGTTTGAAGAACAGCCCAAGGTAAAGCGGCTCGCCCAGGCCAGGGTTATCGGCCTTAATGGCCTTCATTACCTCCTGTATTCTGGTCAGGGTGTCATCGAAATCCTCATCGGGCTCCCGCGTGATCGATGGGTAGAGGGCGCCCAAGCAGTTGCGTATCAGCGAGGATTCACCCAAAGGGAGATAACGCCGCAGATCGATGGGTACCTGCACTGGCAACGGCATACCCTCTGGCGAATCGACGATCTCGAAAAGAGCGCGATAGAATGCGGTCAGTATAATGTCATTCACTGGAGCCTGATGCTGGTAGCCGTACTCCTTGATAACACCAAACCGCATGGGGTTGACGCGACGAACCACAAAGGCACGATCAGAGAGATCACCCCTAACCGCGGGAAAGCCCCAAACCGGCCAGGGACTGATAGAACGTCGGAATGCCCTGGCTTTTGTCATGAGCCCTAGATGCTTAATAATTTGGACCTGGCACCGACTCCCCCGCAGATTTGGCTCCGGTCTGTAGGAAGGATCGGTGGTAAGCTTCCGGTAGGTGGCAGCCAGGAGATACGCGTACTGCTTGACTCCCTCGCCATCTGCCGCCACATGGTTCAACTTGATGCACAGGGTGTCCCGGTCAGAGCGAAAGATACTGGCCTGCACTTGAGGATCCGCGAAGGGATCCAACGGCATTGTGACGAACCGCCATAGTTCATCCTTTAAGTGTGCCCCTTTCACTACAGAGAGAAGTTCGATTTGGTCCAGATCGTCGCGCCTTTCCCAATGCGGGCGCCAGGGCCGCACCACAAATCGGCAACCAAGGACTGGTTCTACGTCAATGGTGAGCCGAACTGCGTGGGCCATCTGGTTTGCGTTGATCCGTCCTGCGAACGAGATGACACATCGAGCCTGCTGGTCGGCTCCGTTGCGGCCGAGGTACATGTACTGGTCATACGTAGAAGCAGGGATACGCAGCGGAACCGCTAACGTAACCCGATCCCGCGATTTTTCGAGAGCCGTTAAGGTAACCTCCTTTACTATGAAGAACCCGCAATTTTCAATTGTAAGCGATGCTGGTCGGGAATGCGCACTGTGCTGAGATGAAAAGAAAATTTGGGCGGCAAGCCTGAGACGTAGAAAAGGTGCTACAAGGAACGGGTTGTAAACCCTTCATCCGGACCTTCGTGTAGCTGCTTGCTAACCCTGACGAGGGTAGCTAGAATTACGGGGCTATGACACGTCCTGATATCCTTCTTCTTATCCTCGACACTCAACGGGCGGATCGCCTGGGTTGCTACAGTCACCGCACCGCCATTACACCCAACTTGGACAGCTTCTCTGGCGAAGCGGCTCTCTTTGAGCAGGCGATATCTCCAGCCCAGTGGACGATCCCCAGCCATGCCTCCATGTTCACTGGACTCTACCCTACGGCACATCAGATGACCCAATGCCGACAAAGTCTCAGTCCCGACGTGCCCCATCTGG
>JAUWYG010000085.1 GCA_030615945.1 Candidatus Bipolaricaulota bacterium
ACAAAGTTGATCTTTGGGTCTTTACCCCGCAGATCACAATCACCACCGAGCCCAACACGGAGGAAATAGCAGAGATCTGGGGGACGGTAGAGATCGACGCCGACAAGGTAACCCTCGATCGAATCGCTGTCACCGGTCCGCGCAAGCAAAACTCAAGCGGTCATGGGATCGAGGTGAACCGGGAGGTGATCGATCGGATCACAATCCGCAACTGCCACATCGAAGAAAACGAGTGGACCGGGATTCACATCATCGGCCCGCGGGGCAAGATCAGCGAGTTGCGGGTGGAGGACTGCCGACTCATCGCAAACGGGATGGACGGGATGGACGCCCAGTCCGTGGAGAACCTCATCATCACCGGCTGCACAATAACCGATAACGGCTGGAACCTCGACCAGGGCGTAGGGGTACGCATCGGAAGCTACGTGGAAAACATAAAGATGCACGATAATCTGATTGCGGGTAACCGCTTTGCCGATGTGTACCGCAAGGAATAGATAACCCAACTCTTGCCCTGCTCAGGTGGGCGAAGAGAGCTTCGCTTTTAGGATCTCGGCCAGGTACTCCCCCGTGTAAGAGCCAGGAGTCTTTGCGATCTGTTCCGGGGTCCCAGTGGCGATCACCCTCCCGCCGGCGTCGCCTCCCCCAGGGCCAAGGTCAATGATCCAGTCGGCTGTCTTGACCACGTCGAGGTTGTGCTCGATCACCACCACGGTGTTTCCTGAATCCACGAGCCGGTGAAGGACCTGGAGGAGCTTTCGTACATCGGCGGCGTGAAGCCCTGTCGTCGGCTCGTCGAGAATGTAAAGGGTCCTCCCGGTGGAACGGCGGGAGAGCTCCTTTGCCAGCTTGATCCGCTGTGCCTCCCCACCGGAGAGCTCGGGCGCTGGCTGACCAAGCTCGATGTAGGAGAGGCCGACATCGTAGAGGGTTTGAAGCTTGCTGCGCACGCGCGGGATGTTTGTAAAGAAAGTGAGAGCCTCCTCCACCGACATCTTAAGCACATCGGCGATCGACTTTCCTTTGTAGCGGATCTGCAGGGTCTCGCGGTTGTAACGGGTGCCTTTGCACACCTCGCACGGGACATAAATATCGGGAAGAAAGTGCATCTCGATCTTCTCTTTTCCCTGTCCCTGACAGGATTCGCAGCGCCCTCCTTTGACGTTGAAACTGAACCGTCCTGCCGTGTAGCCACGCAGCCTGGCGTCCGGGGTGCGGGCGAACAGAGCTCGGATGTCGTCGAAGAGCTTGGTGTAGGTCGCTGGATTGGAGCGGGGGGTACGGCCGATCGGGGACTGGTCGATCTCGATCACCTTATCGATCCCCTCGATTCCGAGGATGTCTTGGTGCTCACCGGGCCGGCGGGCCGCTTGGTGAAGGCGGTGGGCGAGGCCGCGGTAGAGGACGTCCTCGATGAGGGAACTCTTTCCCGATCCAGAGACCCCAGTCACGCAGACAAAACGGGAAAGTGGGATCTCTACGTCGATTTCTTTAAGATTGTGCACCGCGGCACCGACCACCCGCAGGGACTTCCCGTTTCCATCACGCCGCAGCTTTGGGATGGGAATGGAAAGGGTCCCTGCGAGGTACTGGCCGGTGATCGAGCCCGGACAGGCGGCGACCTCCTCAGCAGTTCCTGCCACTACGACCTCGCCGCCGTGCGCCCCGGCGCCGGGACCAAGGTCGATAATGTAGTCTGACTCGCGCATCGTCTCCTCATCGTGTTCCACCACGATCACCGTGTTTCCCAGATCGCGCAACTCCTTGAGCGTTTTAAGCAGTCGGCGGTTGTCCCGCTGGTGCAGACCGATCGATGGCTCATCGAGGACGTAAAGGACCCCGGTCAACTGGCTCCCGATTTGGGTGGCAAGCCGGATTCGCTGCGCCTCCCCCCCGGCGAGGGTCCCTGCCTCGCGGTCGAGGGTGAGGTAGTCAAGGCCGACCGCCACCATGAACGCAAGCCGCGCTCTTATCTCCTTTAAGATCTGGGACGCGATCATCTCCTCGCGGGATGGTAGCGAGAGGTTCTCAAAGAAGGTGAGGGTGCTGCGAATGGAGAGGGCTGTCACCTGGTGGATGTTAAGCCCGTCTACGGTCACCGCCAGGATCTCCGGTTTCAACCGCGCACCGTGGCAGGCCGGGCAGGGAAGGGTGGCGATGAACTGCTCCATCTCCTGACGCCACTCCTGTGAGCTGGTCTCACGATACCAGCGCTCGAGGGTGGGGATCACGCCATTAAAAGCACGAATGTAGGTGCGCGTACGACCTTTTGTGGAGGTGTAGTTAAATTTGATTTTTGTTCCTCGCGCCCCGTGAAGGATCAGATCTAGTTTCTCCGCTGGAAGATCTCCCAGAGGGAGGTTGGGATCGATATCAAACATCTCGCACAGGGCGCTCATCTCCGCTTCGAACCAGCGGCTCTTGGAATTCGCCCATGGGAGCAGCCCCCCGCCCTCAAGGCTACGGGTTTGATCGACGATAAGCTCAGGATCGATCTCCTTGCGATAGCCCAGGCCGCTACACTCTGGGCAGGCACCGTAGGGATTGTTGAACGAGAACATCCGCGGGGAGAGCTCATTGTAGCTCACCCCACAATGGATACAGGCGTAGTGCTCACTGTAGAGGTGTTCTTCTCCCTTGCCAGTGATGACGTTTATGACTCCTCCCCCGCGCTTTAGGGCAGTCTCCACCGAGTCGGCGATCCGGGAGCGCTTGCGCGGCTCCACGACCACCCGGTCGACCACGATGTCGATCGTGTGCTTCTTCTGCTTGACGAGCTCGATCTCTTCGTATAGGGTGCGGGTGACCCCGTCGACGCGCACGCGGGTGAACCCCTCCTGACGGATCTCCTCGAACGTCTTTCTGTACTCCCCCTTGCGACCCCGCACCACCGGAGCGAGGATCTGTACCTTGGTCCCTTGTGGGAAGGCCATGATCGCGTCAATGATCTGTTGCGCCGACTGTTGCGTGATCGGCTGGCCACAACGGGGGCAGTGAGGATGCCCAATGCGGGCATAGAGGAGTCGCAGGTAGTCGTATATCTCAGTCACCGTTCCCACGGTCGAACGCGGGTTGTGGCTACGCGTCTTCTGATCGATGGAGATCGCCGGTGAAAGCCCTTCGATAAAATCAACATCCGGTTTTTCCATCTGGCCGAGGAACTGTCGAGCATAGGCGGAGAGCGACTCCACGTAGCGGCGTTGCCCCTCGGCGTAAATCGTGTCAAAGGCGAGCGAGCTCTTTCCCGATCCGGAGATCCCGGTGATGACGACCAGTTGATCACGTGGAATTTCCAGGTCGATGTTTTTTAGGTTGTGCTCCCTGGCGCCTTTTACACGCAAGAAGTTCATAGTTTCTTTTTAAGCGTTCTTATCTCATCGCGCAGCGCCGCGGCAAGCTCAAACTCCAGCCGATCGGCCGCCTGCAACATCTCCTTCTCGAGTTGTTTAATCGCCGCGATGATCTTTTCTGGCGAAAGGCCTTCGATCTCTTTTAGCGGCGGGTGGGTTGCCGGTTGCGGGGCACGCATTGACTGTACGATGTCTGTGACGGCGCGCTCGATCGTCTTTGGAGTTATCCCGTGTTTCCTATTGTGCGCGACCTGGACGGCGCGGCGCCGGTTCGTCTCATCGACAGCGTGGCGGATGGAGTCAGTGATAGTGTCGGCATACAGGAGGACCTTTCCGCGTACATTCCGCGCCGCTCTGCCGATCGTTTGGATGAGGGAGGTCCCCGAGCGGAGGAACCCCTCCTTGTCTGCATCGAGGATCGCTACCAGCGACACCTCGGGAAGGTCCAGCCCCTCTCGCAGTAGGTTGATCCCCACCAGCACATCGAACTTTCCCAGCCGCAGGTCGCGCAGGATCTCGACCCGGTCAAGGGTGTCGATCTCGGAGTGAAGGTACCGCGCTTTGATCCCCAAATCGACCAGGTACTCGGTGAGATCCTCGGCCATGCGTTTGGTAAGGGTGGTGACCAACACCCGCTCGCTTCGCTCGATCACGGCGCGGATCTCTTCAAGCAGGTGATCGACCTGGCCGGTGACCGGTTGGACCACTACTTCTGGATCGACGAGACCGGTCGGTCGGATGATCTGCTCCACCACTTGTTGGCTGTGCCGCTCTTCATACGGGCCCGGCGTCGCTGAGGTGAAGATCGCTTGGTTCAGGCGCTCTTCGAACTCCGGGAACATGAGCGGCCGGTTGTCAAGCGCAGAGGGCAGACGGAACCCATACTCGACCAACGTTTCCTTGCGCGAGCGGTCCCCGTGGTACATTCCACGGACCTGAGGTACGGTCTGGTGCGACTCGTCAATCACCATCAGGAAGTCCTCGGGAAAGTAGTCGAGGAGGACCGACGGAGGCTGCCCGGCTGCCCGGCCGTCGAGGTGACGTGAGTAGTTCTCGATTCCCGAGCAGTAACCCATCTCCTGCATCATCTCCAGGTCGTAGCGCGTTCGCTGTTCGAGCCTTTGTGCCTCGAGGAGCTTCTCCTGCCCCCGCAACTGCGCCAAGCGCTCCTCCAATTCCTCCTCGATCGACTCGATAGCACGCCGCGTCCGCTCGCGCGGGGTGATGAAGTGTGAGGCCGGGTAGATCGTCGCTTCTTCCTCTTCCCGGAGTGTATGGCCGGTGATCGGATCGAGGATCGCGATCCGCTCGATCTCATCGCCGAAGAACTCGAGGCGCACCACGTTCTCCTGATAGGCGGGGATAATCTCCAGTGTGTCCCCTTTAGCACGGAAGGTCCCCCGCTCAAACCCGATTTCGTTCCGGTTATATTGCAAGGTGACAAGGTCGCGCATCACCTCGTCGCGATCCTTCTCATCGCCCAAGGTGAGGCTGATCGACATGTCGTGGTAGTTCTCCGGCGAGCCAAGGCCGTAGATGCAGGAGACCGAAGCGACGATGATCACATCACGACGTTCGAACAGGGCGCAGGTGGCGGCGTGGCGGAGGCGGTCAATCTCGTCGTTGATCGAGGAGTCCTTCTCGATGTAGGTGTCGGTCTGCGGAAGGTAGGCCTCTGGCTGGTAGTAGTCGTAGTAGGAGACAAAGTAGTGAACCGCGTTTTCCGGGAAGAGCTCGTGGAACTCGTTGCAAAGCTGTGCGGTAAGGGTCTTGTTGTGGGCGATCACCAGCGTTGGCCGCTGCACGGCCTGGATGACGTGGGCGATAGTGAACGTCTTTCCGGTTCCGGTCGCCCCGAGGAGCGTCTGAAACTTCATTTCAGAGAGGACGCCTTCGGTGAGCTGTGCGATCGCCCGCGGCTGATCCCCCCCTGCAATTAAGCGTTTAGAAATTTGAAATCCTGCTTTTTCGCCGACTCTTGGCATACTCATCCTATCGTACATGGTAGCAATTTCGCGGGGGTGGATCAATGAAAGAAACGGGGCGCTTCTTGAAAAGACAGTCAGGATGAGGAAAGATCTTTATACCCGAAAATCAAAAGGGGGGCTTAACTTGAAACAGGCGCTTATCCTTCTATTGGCAGGTTTTTTCCTCGTCTCAGTCTCATCGATTGCTATCGCGCAGAGTACATCCACTCAGGATGAAACACAGACAGGATCAGAGACAATTGCAGCCGTGGTAAACGGTGAGATTATCACCAAAGACGAGTTGGCGGCAGCCGCGAGCCTAAACAGCATATTCCAGGTGCTTTTAACGCAATTTCTCCATTTTGGGCAGGTCCTTCTCTCCACCCCTGAAGGAGATGCCTTCTTACGTGTCTATCAACTCGATGTGCTTCATCAGATGATAGATAGTCGGCTGTTGGTGCAAAAGGCGATTGAAGAAGCGATTGAGGTAGACGAGGCAACAGTCGAGGAGCGGGTCGAGGGACAGCTCGATCAGATCATGGAGCAGAACCAACTGACGCTTGAGGAGATCGACGGAATCTTGAAACAGCAGGGATCATCCTTGGAAGAGTACAAGGAACGATTGAGGACCTCCTTCCGCGAGCAACTTTTGGTTCAAGGGCTCCATGAGAAGATCGTCCAGGACACCGCAGTGAGCGATGAGGGGATAGCTGCTTATTACGAAGAGCACGGGGATGAATTTGCTTCCGGCGATGAATCCATCCCTCCGCTTACCGAGGTAGAAGATCAGATTCGTGAGAAGCTTCTGCCAAAGATCGAAGCTGATACCTGGGAGGCATGGTTCAGTGAGGCGAGAGAAGAGGCGAAAATCGGGATACTGTTTTAAAAAAGCTCGATCCAAAG
>JAUWYG010000024.1 GCA_030615945.1 Candidatus Bipolaricaulota bacterium
GACTGCGTTATACCCCTCCTCGAGCGCCTGTTCGTTCATCGTGACGAACTTCTCCTTGCCGCCTTTCTTCAGCATCCGCACCATCGCACCCTTCACTGTATCAAGCGGTAGAATCTTCGTTGCTTTGACGTAAGCTCCAAGGGCCACCATGTTAATAGCACGCATGCTTCCCACCTTCTCCGCAAGCTCGTTCAGCTGAAGGGAAGCTACCTGTGCATCGCCCCTCTTTACCGCGCGATCTATGAGTGAAGTGTTCACCACGATCGTTCCTCCCTTGGCCACGGTGGACTCGAACTTATCGAGCGATGGTAGATTCATGGCGATGAGCGCGGAGGGATCGTCGACAATTGGCGAGCCAACTGGCTCATCGGAGAGGACAACGGTGCAATTCGCCGTTCCGCCGCGCATCTCCGGCCCGTAAGAGGGCAGCCACGTCACCTCTAAACCGTGATCCATCCCAGCCTGAGCGAGGATCTTCCCCGCCAGGATAACCCCTTGCCCCCCGAAGCCCGCGATAATCACTGAACGCTCCATGCTACCCCCTATCTATCAGGTCTCCGAGCGGGAAGACCTTAGTAACCACTTCGGCAACGTGCTTGTTCGCCTCGGTCGGCTTCATCCGCCAGTTGGTCGGGCAGGTGGCAAGAACCTCCACTAACGAATATCCCTTTCCCTCAAGTTGGTTAGTGAAGGCCTTCTTGATCGCCTTGGTCGCATCCATAATCCGCTTAGTATCGTATAATGCCTGACGGGTGACATAGACCGGTGCATCGAGCTGGGCAATCATCTCCGAAAAGCGAATCGGGTAGCCAAACAGAGCGGGGTCACGGCCGTCCGGGGTGGTCGTCGTCTTTTGACCCACCAAGCTCGTCGGTGCCATCTCGCCCCCGGTCATCCCATAAACCTGGTTATTCACGAAGATAACGGTGATGTTCTCTCCACGGTTCGCAGCGTGGATCGACTCGGCCGTTCCAATGCTCGCGAAGTCACCGTCCCCTTGGTAGGCGAAAACGATCAGGTTCGGGTTGGCCCTTTTCACCCCCGTCGCCACTGCACTGGCACGGCCGTGCGAGGCCTGAATCACATCGCAGCGGTACCAGAGATAAGCGAAGACGGCACAACCGACAGGGGCGACCCCAACCGTCCGTTCGACGATCCCCAGTTCATCAATCGTCTGAGCAATAATCCGGGTTAGAATTCCATGATGGCACCCAGGGCAGTAGGTGAACCGTGCCTCGGTAAGGCTCCCCGGCCTCCCGAAGACTTTCACCATCTTCTCCGTACTAACTGGCATGTTTCCTCACCTCGCTTAAGATCCGCCGCGGGGTCGGTACAACGCCACCCATCTCCCCATAGAACGGGGTATTCGCCCGCTCTGCAACCCCCAACCGCACGTCCTCCCACATCTGTCCTGCGCTCATCTCCACAGTGAGCACTGTCTTCACTCGATCTGCCAGTTCCTTAAGCGGTTGATAGGGAAAGGGCCAAAGGGTAATCGGGCGGAACAGACCGAGTTTAATCCCCTCGGCTCTCGCCATCCGCACAACGCTCTTAGAGATACGGGCGACCGTCCCATAGGCAGCGATGAGGATATCCGCATCCTCGGTTGCAGCTTCTTCGTAGCGGACCTCTTTTGCCTCGATCTGGCGGTAGCGCTTTTGTAGGGCCAGGTTCATCCGCTTGAGCACCTCGGGGTCAAGGTCGAAGCTCAGGATGACGTTCGGATCACGTCCTTTTGCTCCTGTCGTCGCCCACTCCTTTGCGGGAAGAGAGGCGACATCGATCGGCTCGGGGAGCTCCACCGGCTCCATCATCTGCCCGAGCATTCCGTCAGCGAGGATCATCACCGGGGTGCGATATTGGTCAGCTAAGTCGAAGGCGAGCATGGTCAGCTCACCGGCCTCGGGGACAGTCGATGGGGCAAGGACAATCATATGATAGTCACCATGTCCACCTCCCTTGGTCGCTTGAAAGTAGTCGCTCTGCGCGGGGGCGATGTCCCCCAATCCCGGGCCACCGCGGACAATGTTGACGATCACCGCTGGGAGGTTTGAACCAGCGAGGTAGGAGATCCCCTCCTGCTTCAGACTGATTCCCGGAGAAGAAGAAGAGGTCATTGTTCGCACGCCGACGGAGGCCGCCCCGTAGACCATGCTGATAGCGGCAATTTCGCTCTCTGCTTGAATAAACGTTCGACCAAGCCGAGGCATGTTCTTCGCCATGTGTTCCAGAAGCTCCGCCTGGGGTGTGATCGGATAGGCGAAGTAGCACTGGCAACCGGCGCGGATCGCCGCCTCTGCAATCACTTCGTTCCCTCGCAATAACATCCGCTCTCCCATCACCCCTCCTTAGGCGGGAACCCTCGCCCGATAGACCTCAATTGCCACGTCTGGACAGGTCAGGGCACAGAAGCCGCACCCGACACAGGCCTCCGGCCGCTCCATATGGACAACGTTGTAGCCACTTCGGTTCAACTCACCGGAGAAGGCAAGCACTGGGTGAGAGCAGGCCACGATGCACAGCCCGCACCCCTTACACCGCTCCTTATCGATGATGAGCATCCCTTTGGGCATGAAGACCTCCATCCATCCCTCTGTCATAGAATTCCTCGCTCAGACGCTTGCCACGATGCTTGCGTATGCGAGAGAGCCCTACCTCAACCTGCCCAATCCAATCTTCGATGCACTCCTCCACCAGTCGATCGCGCTGCGTCCGCGCTAGGGTGACCTTCGAGGGCCGATTAGTGAGAACGTGGTTCAAACGATGAAATTCGCGGTCAAACGCGTCCGACGGTTTCTCCTCTTGTGACGAGAGGATCGACAGGGTGAATCGATCATCCTTTCCCTGCGCGACGATCTTAACCATCACATGTGCGCCTGAGTAAAATTGGGCACGCATCGTCTCCAGAGGAAGAGAATCAGAGACGGGTACTAGGCCTATTTGCCCCTCAGGGAGAGAGACAAGGACCCCATCGGGGGAGACTTTGACAACCTCCCCAGAGAGGGTTGCGCCAACTTCAAGCTGCATCGCTCCTCCTCGCCATTGATTCTTGCATCCAGGGCTACCGCACAGGAACCACAATTACCACAAAAGAGGCCCTCACTTTCTACCTCAGACGACCTTCTTAACCCGGCCAGACTTGATGCAGCGGGTGCAGACATTGATCCATACCCTCTTCCCGTCGACGTAGGCATGCACCCGTTGAATGTTGGGAACTCTTACTCTACGCGTGTGTCGGTGCGAGTGGCTGATCGTATTTCCCGCCACCGGTCGCTTCCCGCAAATTTCACAAACCCGTGCCATCAGATCCACCTCACGCTAAGAGATCGTCTTGAAGATCGCAGGTTCCACGTATGTTGGCTCCAAATCGTACAGTTGATCACAACTGTAGCTATCCTTCCCCAGGCGAGCGATCCACGCCGGCGACGGATGGTTCATCGCCTCCGGCGCGAGTTTCACAGAAGCGACTCGCTCTAGCCGTTCGCGCAGAAGCTCTGCACCACTTCCTACCACGGACAGCTCCTTCCGCTCCCGGGAGATTCTCGCAAGCAGGCGAGCAGTCGGCACCACCTCCACCTCGCTGATCGCCCTCATTCCGGCAAACCACCGAACGTATAGCAGATCCCGTCGATCCGGAACCAGAACACAGACATGCTCCTTAACATCCAGTCGCGCTCGATAGGCTACCATTCCATCAACGCCGACCAACTGGATCCCCAAAGACTGACAAATCCCCATCGCCGTCGCCAGACCGATCCTGAGGCCCGTAAACGAGCCCGGCCCGCGGTTGACGCTGACCAGCTGGACCTGATCCTTGCTCAGGATACACTTATCTAAAAGTCCATCGATCAAGGGAAGGAGCTCTTCCGCGTGGTGAAGATGCCCTTCCATAATCGACTCGCCGAGAAGGGCCTCCTCCCACAAAGCTACCCCTACCAGAGCTTCAGAGGTATCCAATCCCAGTGTGATCATCCCATGTCGATGATAAGTCAGGCCTCAACTGTTTTCAAGCAAGAATGGAGCTTGAACCTTCATCGCAGGAAGGAGCGATCGTGCCTGGGCAGCATCGAGACCCATCTGACGGTGAAGGGCCTCAAGGGAGGGAAAGCCCTGATCACCGCGTAGCTTTTGAAGCAGGTGAACCTCCATCGTCTTTCCATAGAGATCATCATCCGGTGGGGAGAGGAGATGGACCTCACAGCGCATCGCACTCCCCTTCAGGGTAGGTCGTACCCCAAAGTAGAGGAGCCCTGACTCTCTCTTTCTTAACCAGAAGGCGTGCACGAGGTAGATCCCTCTTGCCGGGTGAAGGACGACTGGATCAAACGCCAGGTTGGCAGTGGGATAGCCGAGCCGCCGGCCGAGACCGTCCCCCTCCACCACCTCGCCGACGAAGAGCGGTGGACGGCCAAGGAGGGCCCTCGCCTCGCCAACCTCACCTGAGGCGACCAGTTCACGGATCCACGTGCTGCTCACCGGAGCCTGATCGACGACTACGGACGGGACCTCGACCACAAAGATCCCCTGCTCCTTCCCCACGCGTCGTAACAGGGATACATCGCCCTCGCGGGCGCGGCCGAAGCGGAAGGAGTCTCCTACCACGATTACTCGAGCGGTGAGCCGCTCAAGGAGGATCTCACGGACAAATCGTTCCGCTTTAAGGTTTTTTACCTCCACAAAGTCAGCCTGCTCCACCCGATCGACGTAATGCTTAAGGAGCTTGAGTTTCGCCGACTCTGGCAGGAGCAAACACGGCTTTGGCTGTTCCTTTAATGTCTGCCTGAAGGTACCCTGGCGCGGCGGGAAGGTGAAAGCGTAAACAACCCGCTCTAGCTTTTTCTCTGAAGCGATTGCACAAAGCCGCTTGAGGATCGCCTGGTGGCCCAGGTGAACCCCGTCGAACGTCCCTACAGTAACGACGGCACCCTCTTTCCTCTTCTTCATCATCCCAATCGAAATGGTAGCACAAACAAGGCGCCATCACAGGATGCGTGGTGCACGGTGCCAGTTGAATCATCTATTCGCACTCTTGTACAATCTTTTTAAGATGCGAACTGAACGTATAAGTGGCCTTCCGTTGGAGGAGGATGTCGTATTCACCACCCTGCGCCCGGCCCGGCTGGATGAGTTCATCGGGCAGAATGAAATCAAAGAGAAGTTGCGTATCTATATCGCCGCTACGCAGAGAAGAAACGAGCCGCTCGACCACGTCATGTTGCACAGTCCGCCCGGATTGGGAAAGACAACCCTCGCCCGAATCATCGCCACAGAGATGGGGGTAAACGTCCGTGTGAGTTCTGGCCCGGCAATCGAAAAGGCAGGGGACCTCGCCGCCATCCTCACAAACTTGAAACCACGTGACATCTTTTTCATCGACGAGATCCACCGCCTGCGGCGGAACGTCGAGGAGATCCTTTATCCAGCAATGGAGGATTACAAGATCGATATTATTCTCGGTGAAGGCCCGAACGCGCAGTCACTGCGCATCGATCTTCCCCCATTTACCCTGATCGGGGCCACTACCCGCGCCGGTCTCATCTCGGCCCCATTGCGCGACCGGTTCGAGGTCTCGTTCCGCCTCAATTTCTACAGTCCGGAGGAACTCCGTGCGATCATCATCCGCGCCGGAAAGCTCCTCGGAATTGAGGTCACCCCAGAGGGAGCAGAGGAGCTCGCCAAACGGGCTCGTGGGACCCCGCGGATCGCCAACCGCCTGCTGCGCCGAACGCGTGACTACGCGCAGGTGAAGGGAGAGGGAGAGGTCGATCTTAAGACAGCGAAACAATCGCTCCAGATGCTGGAGATTGATGAGGTCGGACTCGACCGGCTCGATCGTGCGGTCCTTGAGGCGATTGTCTCCAAGTTCAACGGCGGCCCCGTTGGACTGGAAACCCTAGCCGCCGCCCTCTCCGAGGAGAAGGACACCATCTCCGACGTGGTGGAGCCTTATTTACTTAAGGAGGGATTCATCAAACGAACTCCGCAGGGAAGGGTGGCAACCGAACGCGCCTACACCCACCTCGGCAAGGAGAGAACTCGCCTCATCTAGCGCTTGGCAAGCGCCTTAGTGTTCGCGATGAACTCCAAGACGACCCCTTTGAAGCGCCGCCAGTCGAATAGCCCCGCTAAACAGATCCAGGCGACGAACCATATCGCTGCTCGTGGGGCGTTGAAGTAGGCAACAATGAGTGGAAGGGTGACCACGGGGAAGGCGAACGACATAGTGACCGACTTGGAGCGGAAGTAGGCGATAAAGACAAAAGCGACCGCCACGTAAATCGCTGCCGGAACAAGCGGGATGAACCCGGCCATAACCAGATAGCAGAGTCCAGAGAATACCATCACCATATCAAACACGAACTCCCGCTCGCCAATCCATGTCGCTCCCTTGTGATAGCGGCGGGCGACTCGGCCATCGAGAATGTCCGTCGTCCACCCAAGGATGATCAGCAGGATCACCGCTTCTAAGGCCTGCGGACCGACAAGACCGAGGAACGAAATCACCACAGCGATAATCCCCCGTGAACCAGTGAGCAAATCAGGGAGCTTCTTCATCACCTTTTCACCGTTACTATTTTAGTGGAGTTAAGCAGGTAAGACAAGAGGCTCCTCCGGATAAGCGAACAGAGCGGGCCTGTATCAGTGCTATTGGTAAAGAAAGGGTGAGTAACAAAGCTAAAAGGGGAAACAGGAGCATGGGTAGTCTCAGCATGTCACCGATACTCTCCACGTGTTCGTTGGTAAGCCCCAACAGGCGCTTTTAAAAAATCGGACTAGCTCCTCGTAGAGACCAAAGAAGTTGAAAGTGGCAACCCCAGCAGTTTGTGCCATCCTACAAATTGCAAGGAGGCGGGTTGATAAACATCTCTTCTCACAATCCGATTTCCCTTAGAAGAGACTCACGGATTCATTACATGGCCATGACACGCTCTCTAACCCAGGTAATGGCAAGCCATTCCTAGGCGGGGGTGATAACATCAAGCGCCTTAGGGACCACGGTGACCTTGAAGCTGTCACCAGGGAGTCGGTACTGCTCGCCGTCGATGTGGGCGATCAGCTTTGTCGATGAGGAAACCGTAACCGTGCGCTCCTGACGATAGTGAACCTTGGCGAGCCCTAAGTGGTTCCCTTTTCGTGCCTGGGGCAGGCGGATCAGCCGCTCAAATTTTGGGAAGTCCTCGATTACAGCGATGTCAAGCAACCCATCGTCAATCTCGGCCTGCGGGGCAAGCTTAAACCCCCCACCGCAATACTTACCGTTGGCTAGCCCGAGCGAGATGCACGTATGCTCTTCGCTCCAGCCTTCACCTTCTAGGGTCACCGGGAATGCCTTAAACCGGAAGACTTCCCGTATCGCCGCGTACAGATAAGCTGGAACTCCCCTAAGGCGCTCCATCTGGAGGACATCGCGCGCCACCTGGGCATCGATCCCGATCCCCAACCCGTTGACAAAGTAACGATCCCCGACGATGTAACCCAGGTCGATCTTGCGTTCTCTTCCTGCGAGAAGGAGATCGATCGCGCGCATGGGTTCAATAGGGATCCCGCTCATGCGACTGAAGTCATTACCACTCCCCGCCGGGATCACCGCCAGAGGCAGAGGCGCCTCGGAGGTAAGAATTCCGTTTGCCACTTCGTTGATCGTCCCGTCACCACCCATGGCGACGATGTAGGTAAATCCGGCTTTGATTACCATCTGGGCGACGTCGGTCGCCTCAAGCGGCTCGTTGGTGAAGTGAAGATCGTAGTCGAGCCCGCGGCGGTCGAGTTCGGCCTTTACCTTGGGAAAAAGCTCCTTACATCGACCATGTCCGGCAATGAGGTTAACAATAAGGAAGTACTTATTCCTTCCCATGGGAATGATCCTACAAAGAAGTGCGCCCGCTTGTCAAGAACGACAAGAACCCTCATGATTGCCCTCTTTCCTGATGAACGGCCCGCACAACTACAAGGTTTCCCCAGTGCTAAGGCCTTCTTATCTAGTCCCAAATAGTGCGCCGTTCTGGAAAAAGCCCAACGCGTACAAGAGTAGTCCCCACTCAGTAATGGTAGTCTTACCCACCTCCGCCCACTCATAGCGCAGTGACCGCCACTGTGCATCTAGTAAAGACTCTACAAGCCTCCCTTTGGCGGAGTGAGTCAAGTATATTAGCAACACTCCCGCTTGGGAGGCCGAAGCATCAATGCAGGGATCTGATCTTTCGCCGCCTCGCCCAGATAGAGAACCCCATACACCGCCTCAGCAATAGGCATCTCCACGTGCAGACTTCGGGCAAGCTTCCGCAGAGCCACTACCGAAAAGACTCCTTCGGCTACCATCTGCATGCTTGCCAAGACTTCGCGGAGTTGCTTACCCTGTCCAATCTGGTATCCTACCCGGCGATTACGCGAGTGTACGCTGGTAGCAGTAACTACAAGGTCCCCCAAACCTGCCAACCCGTAGAAAGTCTCCGGCCGAGCTCCAACTGCTAGACCAAAACGGCTCATCTCCGCTAACCCTCTGGTGATAAGGGCTGCCCTTGTGTTATCTCCGTAGCCCAGCCCATCAGAAATCCCGGTACCAATTGCAATTACGTTCTTCACCACACCACAGTATTCAACACCGACTACATCATCAGAGAGGTAAACACGGAGGCACTCGGACATTAAAACCCTCTGCAGTTCTTCCCCCACTCTCAGGTCTTCCCCCGCCAACACCAGAGCAGTGGGCATGTCAAGGCTCACCTCCTCGGCGTGGCTTGGCCCCGAGAGTGCGAACACAGGATGTTTAGGAAGAGCTTCGGTGAGCACCTCGGACATACGCCGACCCGTCTCCTGCTCCAACCCCTTCGCCAGATGGACGATAGGAACTTCTGTAGGCAGGTGGCTTGCAACCCGCTCCGCAATCTCACGCATGGCAAAGCTTGGCACGGCAAGAAACACCACTTCTGCCTTGATCACGGCCTCTCTGAGGTCTGAAGTTACCAAAAGCTCTGACGGGAGCAAAACACCCGGCAAGTAGTCAGGGTTCTCACGCGTGCGACCCACACTCTCGGCCAGCTCGGGTCGGCGCGCCCAAAGAGTCGTCGTATAGCCTGAACGGCACAGACGTCTAGCAAAGGCAGTTCCCCAGCTCCCTGCGCCGATAACAGCACTGTGCATTGGATCACCAACTCCTTACAACCCAAGTGCCCGTGAACTTTCTAACTTGATGGTGATTATGAAGCTAATCCAAAAGGCATCTCTGCGCGAGATCTCGTACACCAGGGCTATCTCGACGCCGGCCGAATGAGACAAAAGATGTCCCTCATATGCCCTATAAACTTCATCCATCAATCGTATACTAAGGTGACAGAATCCTTGCCACAAGTGTGGACCTAAATCAGTTAGGTGCACGCGTAAGAATCAGGTGGCGTGCCTTTTCCTCACCTTACTTTATTATCATCACAGCCTTTCCGTACACCATGTGAAGTAGGACTCCTTCCTAGCTTGATCAACGCCTCTTGAAAGTATGGTCAGCCGCAACTAGCCATCGCCGAGCGTCCTTAGGCGCCTCAGTAGCCGTCTCGACCTCGTTGAGTGACGCGGAATGATGAGCCCGCCAACCCAGTAGCCAGCCGTCGTGTACGATAGCGCCTCGTTGGTGCGTCCAGGGTTCTCGTGTTGGACCAACTGCCAGACCACGCATCATGGGAAAAGATAGTTACACTGGGCTCAATTCCGAGGTGCAATTCGGACAACGAACAGCTTCAATAGGGATCGAGGTTTTGCAGTATGGGCAGTCCTTCGTGCTCAGTGGCAGAGCCTCTTTGGGCTTTTGCATTCGCATAACGGCTCTCACAATAAAAAACGCCACAAGCGCGATTATGAGGAAGTCAATCGATGTATTTATAAACGCTCCGTAGTAGATGGCAGCGGCTCCCGCCTCCCGCGCTGCGGTGGCGGACTCGTACACCTGTCCGGAGAGGTTGATGTACAGGTTGGCGAAGTCCACGTCTCCCACAAGCTTTCCGATAATCGGCATGATCAAGTCATTCACGAGTGATTTAACGAGGGCACCGAACGCTACGCCCATGATGAAGGCGACAGCAAGATCTACTAGGTTTCCCTTGGCGACAAATTTACGAAACTCTTTCCAAATAGTCCCACCTCCTGCGAGTATGGTTGTACTACTAAAAGGCCATCATAGCGCTTAGGACTATATATCGACAAGGTTGTCGTGAAAAAAGTATTCTCAAGGAGAAAATGGAGTATGCCATGGATCCGAACCGCGGAAATAAGTGTACGTGGCTTGACATCACCTCTTATCAAGGAAAGGATACACCAATTCCAGACTGAGAACGTCAAACTCGGTCCACTGAGCTTGATAAAAGGGACCACGCATCGTTTTCTCAAAAAACCGAAATAGGTTAGTATACAAACGAAAGGGGGTGGCACAATGCTGTCTTTAAACCAAATGGCTGTTCTCCTCGTCGCCGTCATGATCTTGATCGTGGGGCTTGCCAATCCGGGCGGCATTTCGGACCACGGTGCAAAGGAGAAACTACTCCAACAGGGAATGGTGCGATCGGAAAAGGAGCGCGTAACCACACCAGACGTTAATGAAGCCGAATTGGCCGAGCTTGTCGCTTCAACCAGCGCGTTTGCGTTCGATCTCTACCAGGCCATTCGAGAGTCGGACAGCAACTTGTTCTACTCTCCCTACAGCATCTCGTTAGCGCTGGCGATGACCTATGCTGGCGCCCGCGAGGTGACACAACAGCAGATGGCAGACACCCTCCACTTTGCTCTTCCCCAAGCTCGCCTTCACCCCGCCTTCAATGCGCTGGATCTCGAACTTGCCAGCCGCAGTGAAGGCCCTGAACACCAGGGAGAGGAAGGCTTCAAGTTAAACATCGCCAATTCCATCTGGGGCCAGAGTGGGTATTCCTTCCTCGCAGACTTCCTCGACATCCTCGCTGAAAACTACGGCGCTGGCCTGAGGATCCTAGATTTTTCAAATGCACCGGAAGACTCCCGCATCGCCATCAACAACTGGGTCAGCGACGAGACCAAGGGTAAGATCGAGGATCTTCTATTTCCAGGCTCCATTACATCCGACACACGCCTTGTGCTCACCAACGCGATCTACTTCAACGCCGCGTGGCTTTCCCCTTTTGAGATTAAGCTCACACACGATGGGACGTTCTACCTCCCCAATGGTGGGCAGGTGACTGTACCGATGATGGAGCAGGAAGATCACCTCCGCTACGAAAAGGGCGAAGGATACCAAGCTGTTGAACTTCCCTACAGCGGTAGAGAGCTAGCGATGATCGTGCTCCTTCCTGACGCTGGCTCGTTTACGGAATTTGAAGGATCACTCGATGCGGACCGGTTCGCCTCACTGGCAGCCAATCTAGCACCGGAAACCGTACACCTGACAATGCCCAAGTTTGTGACCGAATCCACCCTCTCGTTAAAGGAAACCCTCTCTGAGATGGGCATGCAAGATGCCTTTCTACTTGAGGTTGCAAACTTCTCTGGTATGGACGGCAGTCGGCTCCTGTTCATCGGCGACGTTATTCATAGGGCCTTTGTATCCGTAGACGAGGCCGGCACAGAAGCGGCGGCTGCCACCGCGATTACCATGGTAGGAACAGCCTTAGAGGAGCCTCCGCCACCTGCCGAGATGAGGATCGACCGTCCGTTCATCTTTGCCATTCGTGACATCAAAACAGGGGCTATCTTGTTCGTAGGCCGGGTGTTAAACCCAGGCGCTGGCTGAGCGCGGCAGCGTTTGCAAAAGAGCCAACGAACACCTTAAAAGGGAGTACAAAGAGGCCTAAGTTTGCATCCCATCGGGCAACGGGTTAGGTCACTGACTGCGTGGAGAGATCCTTACCAGGACGCAATTCCTTTTCGTAGTTGTGGGACAGCCGGTCGACGTGCATGCCAGCCTTCTCGTAGAGCCGTGTTGCACCGGTCAGGCTTTTCGCATCGACATGCAGCGACACCTTACTCTTACCCCGGTTGAAGAACTCGCCAAAGGAGTGATGCAGTAACGCTAACGCTATCCCGCGGCGCCGCCAGGGACGCCGCACTCCTAGTGTATGCACATACCCCATATCTGGGTCCTCGTTTGTCTTGGGAGAGCAGAGCGACGCCCCTGTGATTTCATCGCCGTCCATCACCAGGAACCAAAGCGATGGATCGAAGTCCTTATCGTTTTTTCACCCAGTGCTGCCACCGTACAAGTTCCTCCTCAAACGGCGTCTCCACGTACCCCCAGTGATCCTTGAACATGTCACGCACCGCTGTGGCCAGGGCACGGTCCTCCTGTTCCGGGGAAAAAGTGCGTACAACAATCCCCTCTGGCCATACAGGAGTAGGCGGTGGTCCGTCCATCTTGGTTACCATGCGCCAGAAATGCCGTATCAAGTTGAAACCTCCGCACGCGAGGAGAGCCTGGGCCGGTTTATCTTGATGGAGCGCACTGTGACGCAGTACCACGCGCGCCCCGGAAGGCGCCTTGGGAATCGCCTTGCGTGTCCGGTCTTCCGCCCATTGCAGCAGGTAAGTGCCGATCCCCTTTCCTTTATAGTCAGGGTGGACACGGCCCCAGCTCCAGATCTGGACGTGTGGTTCCTCGATGTCCCACACCTCTAAGTATCCGACAATCTCCCAGGCAGGCGAGAGCACAACCTGAGTATCGGTCTTTAAATTAAATCCGGGAGTACCCCACTCGACCCTTGTTTCATCCACGTCGTGCTGCATTGCACCGATAAGCTCCATGGAGCAAGCGTTAAATAGCGCCACAGCCGCCTTAAGATCCTCCATGGCCACCGGCCGCACGGTAAAGCCTTTGGGAAGCCCAGCAGTCATGATCTCTCCTTCTTTGTTAGCATGAGGCGGCAATTATAGCGGTGTGACCTGCTCCATGCGAGGCAAGAGGGGCCTACCCTTACCCACGTTGCTGTCGGGGTAACACGTATGTAATCTCTGCAAGTCAAGACCTGCCTTACGTGTTACTAAGAGTTCACTCCCGGGTGCAAAAGGCTAGTTACAATCGCTTGCACTTCAAACAGGTTGTCTGCCCGGTGAAAGTAAATATCCGATGGGAGCAGAGGGCGCATCCACTCTTTTGTAGCAACGAGGATGATCTCCTTGATCCCAGCGCGGTGGGCAGCAAGGAGATCCAAGTGGGCATCTCCAATTACAAGGGCCTCCTCAGGACTGACGTTTAACTGTTGCAGCGCGGTAAGAAAGGGTTCTGGATCGGGCTTAAACGCGCCATCGTCTCGACTAATAACAAGGTCGAACGGGAGGTCATGACGCGCAAGGACGCCCTCCACGCTACGGCGCGAGTTGTTGGAGACCAAGGCACACTTAACCTGGGAATCTTGTAAGAAGCGAAGAAGCTCACACGTTCCAGGGATGAGCGTTCCATTTTTAACCCCGTGTGCCTCGTAGCGATGGAGTATCCGTACGCCGCGGGCCCGCTCCTTCGGCGGAAGTTCTGCCAGGTGCTGGAGAATCGGCCGGCCGTCCCGGGGAAGACCGATAGCGCTACGGACTTCCAGCCAATCAACCGGTGAGTTCCATATCGTTCCATCCATGTCGAAGAGTGCCGCGCGAATCCTCATCTCGTACCGATAGTATCCAAAAAGTCAAGGGCGTGGTATCGAACGGGCTAATCGGCCGGGGCTGGGCACTAATTAACAGAGTCGCATGGTGCTCCAAAGTGAGAAAAGCTTGGAAGTTCCCGCCAGGAAAGAGAAGAGGGACCACCACCCTCGTTGATGTTGTCTGCCCAGGCACCCCATATTACCATGATGATAGTTACAGAGATTAAAACCGGAGCCTGTGACTGCTTGGCAAAGGAGGATCGATGCGTCTATATCTCGTCCAGCATGCAAAGGCCAAGTCCAAGGAGGAGGACCCTACGCGCCCGCTCTCGGAGAAAGGGAGGGAGGATATCAGGAAGGTCGCAGGGTTTCTCAAGGGCTACACACAGTCCCACATAAGGGAGATCAAGCACAGCGGGAAGACCAGGGCCGAACAGACCGCTCAGGTATTGGCAAAGGCGCTTTCACCACCTGAAGGCATAAGCCAAGCGAACGGGTTGGAGCCACTCGCCGACACTAAGATCTGGGTTAAACGTATCGCATCGATCGCGAAAAGCCAGGACATCATGCTGGTCGGGCACCTCCCACATCTGAGCAGACTTGCCAGCCGCCTGATCTGTGAAGACGAAGAGCAAAACGTGGTACGTTTCTGTCAGGGCGGCACCGTCTGTCTCGAAAGGGATGAGGAAGGAAACTGGTCTTTAGGTTGGATGATCATTCCGGAGCTACTCTAGTCGAGGAGGTCCTTAAAGCTCAAAGGTGAGGTTATCCAGCTTGTGGTAGTAGTTTCCCCGCGTAGCGGTGAACCGCAACACGGTATAGTCGGGATCGGTCACGCCAAGAGGGTAGTACTTCTCGTCGCCTTCCTGCCATAGGCGTTGTCTGGACCCAATATCCTGAAGGATCTCCACTGTGCCGACCAGCATCAACCCCTTCCATCGGTCAAAGTCGAC
>JAUWYG010000033.1 GCA_030615945.1 Candidatus Bipolaricaulota bacterium
GGGCAATCCGGGAGCACGTCGGTGTTCTCACCGAAACGCCAGGTTTGTACAAACGCCTCTCGGCCATAGATAACCTCCTATTCTTTGCCAAACTGTACGGGGTACCCGAACCACGCAAGCAGGCTGAACGATACCTGCAACTGTTCGAGCTGTGGGATCGCCGGGACGATCTTGCCGGGAGCTTCTCTAAGGGGATGCGCCAGAAGCTCGCCATTGCACGGGCGATGCTGCATGAGCCGCAGGTCCTGTTCTTGGACGAGCCGACCGCCAGCTTGGATCCAGAGGCGGCCAAGGTGGTGCGCAACCTGATCGAGACACTGCGCAGCGAAGAACGGACGATCTTCTTGTGCACACACAACCTCGATGAGGCCGACCGCTTGTGCGACCGCGTCGCCCTCTTCAACACGCGGCTCGTCGCCGTCGGGGGACCCCAGGAGTTGAAGAAACGCCTGTACGGCCGGCGTACCGTAATCCACCTCGCCGATCCGCATCCCGGGCTCGAAGACGCGCTCAAGCTTTCGTTCATCAAGAAGATCGAACGGCTGGACAATACCCTTGTCGTCTCCCTTTCTGATCCAGAGGAAGAGAACCCGATCCTCGTGAGTCGCCTCGTCGAACTGGGAGCAAAGGTCCAGTTCGTAAATGAACTGCGAGTTTCACTGGAGGATCTATATCTCGACTTGATGGAGGAGAACAATGCATCGAATTAACGTGATCCTTTTAAAAGAATGGAGGGAATCGCTTCGCAACAAGATGATCCTGTTCGGAGCGATCTTCCTGCCGCTGTTCATGGTCGGTGCCGCAGTGGTAATGGTCTATCAGGGAAGGGGGATCGATGTGCCAGGGGCACAGATCGCGCTGTTCAATATGGCATTGATGTACTTCCTCATCCTGCCGGCGGTCATCCCACTTGCCATCGCGGCCTACTCGATCATCGGTGAGAAGGAACAAGGGAGCCTTGAACCGCTCCTTGCCACCCCGATCTCAGACCTTGAACTCTTCCTGGGAAAGGCACTCGCAAGCGTGATCCCCGCCCTTATCTTAACGTGGGGAAGCTTCGGCCTCTTCTTGGGGTTGTCGATCCTGGTTGTCGGCGGGATCCCGCCGCACGTCCTCACTCCGCCGTGGATCGCCGCGATCTTCGGTCTCGCCCCACTTCTCTCCCTCTTCTCCGTGGGGGTGACAATGCTCGTCTCCTCGCGTGCCACAGATGCCCGAGCAGCCTACCAGGTCTCGAGCCTCGCGATCCTGCCAGGAATCGTACCGCTCATCATCTACAGCAGTCAGAAGACGATTGTCAGCCTGTGGCTCGTCGGGCTCGAAGGGGCCGTATTGATCGTCGCGAGCATCATCGTGCTATACTTTGCCATTAAGGTGTTTCGCCGGGAGCAGATTCTGACACGCTGGAAGTGAGGGAGGAAAGATGGAATCAAAGATCTTGATAGTATTGGCGGTGATCGGAGCGATTCTCCTGTTCGGTCTTATCACCCCGCCGCCGGTCACAGAGCGAGGAGAGCTCATCGACACCGGACACTTCGTACTCGAACAAGGTGGGGTACCGATTGTTGAGGAGAACTACACCCTCTTTTTCTCCATGGAAGAGGGATATATGCTACTTTCCGAAGCGAGCTTGTCGAGCGGTGATCAGACAATCACACTTGCGCAACAATATCAATTGGATCGGAACTTTACGCCGGTCCTCTACCATCTGGCTGCGGATACGCCATCCGGATCGCAGTTGATCTCGGCACAGATGGGGACCAAAGGACTTCATATGGATGTACTGGTTGGCTCGGCACACCAATCGGTAGACATCCCGGATAATCGAAACACGATCATCCTTGACAACAATTTAATCAGCCACTATGCGGTTTTATTGATTGCGGCAGAAGCGCAATCAATTGACCGTGACTTCACGGCAGTCATTCCTCAGGCGTTGCTCGCCCTCCCCGCACATCTGGACGGACCGAATGCGGTTGAATTCACCTCCGGCGAGACGCGACATACCGGAAAGCTATACGAGTTGCGATTGGGCGATCTGAAGCTCTCCTTGATAGCCCGCGAAGGTCGATTGGTGGGCCTGTTCAACCCGAGCCAGGGGACCTGTGCGTACAATGCAGATCTGTTCCCAGGAGGGATTTCTCTTGAGACTTCGACGCAGGAAACGCGATCGCTTCCGGTCGGGGTAACCGAACAGGAAGTCACCTTTGCAAACAAAGGAATTGTCCTAGCTGGAACGATCACTCTTCCTGATGGTACGACTGAACCTGTACCGGGTGCACTGTTCATCCACGGATCGGGACCGGTCGATCGCGATGGCAACGCTATTGATCCCGCATCTGGGTCCGTAGTGATGGCCATGGATGCCTATCGGCAGTTGGCCCACGCCCTTGCGGAAGTCGGAATCGCCTCGCTACGTTTCGACAAACGCGGCGTGGGATTAAGCGATGGAGACACTGCTTCAGCTTCTCGAGCCGATCTGTTGAGCGATGTTCGCGCCGCGGTGGGGGCCCTCCGCACGCAACAGGAAGTCGATCCGGAGCGGGCCTTTCTCATCGGCCATAGCGAAGGTGCTTACCTGGCTCCCGTGATCGCGGCAGAAGACGAAAGTGTTGCAGGCATCATTCTTCTTGCTGGAGCCGCACGTTCGCTCGATGAAATCACCCGCTGGCAGGTAGAGGCGAATCTTCGTCAACAGGGGGCAACGGAGAAGCAGATCGCCGAGGCATTGAAGAAGGAGGACCAGTACCTCGAATTCGTAAAGACCTCAACCGGGGAGTGGGGAGACCATACCCTCGCGGAGCTGCAAGCGGCGATGCCCTGGCTGACCGGGGACGCAGCAGCACAGCTTGTCGCAACCCCGCTCAGCCTCTCCTGGCTACGCGAACACTATCTCGACGACCCGGCATCGACAATCCGTCAAGTGGCTTGCCCAGTCCTTGTCATCAATGGGGAGAAGGACCTTCAGATCCCCGCTTCGGAGGCAGAAGGGATAAAGACGATCTTGGAAGAGGCGGGAAACAAGGACATCACGGTGGTCGTGCTGCCTGATTTGAACCACCTCCTGCGTCACCATCCTGAAGAACCGAACCTGACCTACCGCCACTTGGACGATCCGGTCGATCCGCGGGTGATTGAGATAATTACAGGCTGGATCAGCGAACACAGTGCCCGTTGAGGACCTGACATCGAGAAAGGAGGTCGCCTCTCTCCTCCGTTCGGCGGGGGTTCATCCGAGCAAGCGGCTCGGCCAAAACTTCCTCGTCGACCGGACGGTCCTGGATGCGATCCTCGCCGAGGTGAAACGGGCCGCTCCGCGTGAGATCCTCGAGATCGGAGCTGGCCTAGGAACCGTTACATGCGAACTGGCTCGCATTGCTCCTCGTGTCGTTGCCGTCGAGGTCGATCGGCGGTTGGTCCAAATCCTCGAACGGACAGTTGGCAGCTTGAAAAGCGTCGAGATCCAGCGCCAGGATTTTCTCTCATTTAACTTTGCAACCGCCTTCGATGATCGCCGCACCTTTGTAGTAGGGAATATTCCTTACCGGATCACCGCCCCGATCCTGAAGCACCTTGTCGAGCACCGAGATGCAATCGCAGATGCGCTCCTTTTGACACAAAGCGAAGTGGCGGAGAAGATCGCGGCGAGCCCCGGCCCGGATGGAACAGCCTTGGGGATCTTCGTACAAGCGTACGCGGATGTCCGCGTGATCAAGCGTGTTTCAAAGCGATCATTCCATCCCATTCCAGAGGTCGATTCGACCCTGTGGCGATTGTCCTTCTTAAAGAAACCGCGATTCTCGGCCGATCCGGATAACTTTTTCGCCGTCGTGCGAGCGCTTTACGGTAAGCGGCGCAAGATGATCCGCAGTGCGCTACGCGATCTCCTCCCGATCGAACGCATTGCAGATGTTCTTAATACCGCTGGAATTGACCCGACTGCGCGGGGAGAGGGGCTAACTTTCCAGCAGCTCGATCGACTGGCGCTTGCCATCACCCCCTTCCAACACAGCCCTAGTTTATAAAAAAGTCCCATCAGGGCACCGCCTGCTTTTGCTTGACAGGTAGTGTGCGGAATGTTATAATTGATGTTTGTGCGATTGTTGGGTCCTTGACAAGTGAATAGAGTGTGTATCATACAAGCGCAGTAAGGGCAGATGGTGGACACCTTGGCAGTTGGAAGCGATGAAAGACGTGGCTAGCTGCGATAAGCCTCGGGGAGTCGCTAAGCAGGCTTTGATCCGGGGATTTCTGAATGGGAGTACTCGCTATGGTGAAGCCATGGCAGGGCGTACTGAAACTATACTAGGTGCGCTCAGCGAACCCGGCGAAGTGAAACATCTCAGTAACCGGAGGAAGAGAAATCAAAAGAGATTCCCTGAGTAGTGGCGAGCGAAACGGGAAGAGCCTAAACCAAGGCAGTGTAAGGCTGCATCCGTTGCTTCCTTGGGGTTGTAAGTCAATACCTTCTTACCGATGCAGGGGTAGGCAGGGTTAAAGGCAATGCCTAGCCGAACAGTCAGCAAAGTCTCTGGAAAGGACGACCGCAGAGGGTGATAGTCCCGTAGGCGAAAGGTTGAGCTACCCTGGGTGTTGACTTGAGTAGCGCCGGACACGTGAAATCCGACGTGAATCTAGGAGGACCACCTTCTAAGGCTAAATATTACCAACTGACCGATAGTGAACTAGTACCGCGAGGGAAAGGTGAAAAGCACCCCGGGAGGGGAGTGAAATAGAACTTGAAACCATCTGCCTACAGACAGTGGGAGGGAAATCGTCAGTTTCTTGGTTTAAGGTTCAAAGTTCGATGTTCGGGATTTTCCGAACTAAAACCACGGACTACGAACTAAGAAACTACTAACTGATTTCCTGACCGCATGCCTATTGTAGTATGAGCCGGCGAGTTACGTTGTGTGGCAAGGTTAAGCCGAGTGAGGTGGAGCCGCAGCGAAAGCGAGTCTGAATAGGGCGCAAGTCACATGATGTAGACCCGAAGCCAGGTGAACTAGCCATGGGCAGGGTGAAGTATACTTGATCGTATATGAAGGCCCGAACCCACTAGCGTTGAAAAGCTAGGGGATGACCTGTGGTTAGGGGCGAAAAACCAATCGAACCTGGTGATATCTGGCTCTCCCCGAAATAGCTTTAGGGCTAGCCTCGTGTGATAGACAGTCGGGGGTAGAGCACTGATCGGGGAAGGGAGGCAACTCTCGACCCTAGTCAAACTCCGAATACCGACTGTTCGTTTCGCGGGAGTCAGAACGCGAGGGATAATCCCCGCGCTCGAGAGGGAAACAACCCGGACCGCCAGCTAAGGTCCCAAAATCCAAGCTAAGTGGGAAAGGAAGTGTTGTTGCCGAAACAGCTGGGAGGTTTGCTTAGAAGCAGCCACCCTTTAAAGAGTGCGTAATAGCTCACCAGTCTAGCGGCGACGCGCCGAAAATTTAACGGGGCTAAGCTTGGTACCGAAGCTGCGGAATAGTTTAGTCAAGAGTCACAAGTCTTAAGTCAAGAGTCTTCGGACTCTGGACTCTTTGACTCACGACTCGGGACTGGCTATTGGTAGGGGAGCATTCCGTTAACGGCTGAAGCTGAGCTGGAAGGCTTGGTGGACGAGACGGAAGAGAGAATGCCGGCATGAGTAGCGCGAGCAATGTGAGAATCATTGCCACCGAATGCCTAAGGTTTCCTGGGGAAGGCTTGTCCTCCCAGGGTTAGGCGGAACCTAAGTTGAACCCGAAAGGGGTAGGCGATGGACAGCAGGTTAATATTCCTGCGCCTCTAACCTTGCGTTTGAGCAAAGGGGTGACCCCGAAGGTTCCCCTCCGCATGCGGACGGAAGTGCATGTCTAAGCACCAAGGTAGGGGGAATAGGCAAATCCGTTCCCCCGTTTAAGTCGAGGTGTGATGGCGAGCCCGCTTTAGGGCGAAGGGAGACGGAGTCATCGGGCAAGAAAAACCTCTAGTGAGCAAGGAAGAGTCCGTACCACAAACCGACACAGGTAGGCGAGTAGAGAATACTAAGGTGGACGAGTGAAACTCAGTTAAGGAACTCGGCAAAATGACCCCGTAACTTCGGGATAAGGGGTGCCACCTTCGGGTGGCCGCAGAGAATCGGTCTGAGCGACTGTTTATCAAAAACACAGGACTCTGCTAACTCGAAAGAGGATGTATAGAGTCTGAAACCTGCCCACTGCTGGAAGGTTAAGGGGAGGTGTGCAAGCGCCGAACTGAAGCCCCAGTGAAGGGCGGCGGTAACTATAACCGTCCTAAGGTAGCGAAATTCCTTGTCAGGTAAGTTCTGACCCGCACGAAAGGCTCAACGACTTGGACGCTGTCTTGACTGAGTGCTCGGCGAAATTGAAGCACAGGTGTAAACGCCTGTGACCCGCGGCTGGACAAAAAGACCCCGTGGAGCTTTACTATAGCTTGATACTGGGTTTTAGCATTCGTTGTGTAGGATAGGTGGGAGGCGATGAAGCTGGGGCGCTAGCCTCGGTGGAGCCGTCCTTGGAATACCACCCTGCGGATGTTGAGGCTCTAACCGTCGGCCGTTTGCAGCGGTCGCGGGACAGTGTTAGGTGGGTAGTTTGACTGGGGCGGTCGCCTCCTAAAGAGTAACGGAGGCGCACAAAGGTCTCCTCAGGCTGGTTGGTGATCAGCCATTGAGTGTAAGGGTATAAGGAGGCTTGACTGCGAGACCTACAAGTCGAGCAGGTGCGAAAGCAGGTCCTAGTGACCCAGTGGCACTTTGTGGAATGGCCACTGCTCATCGGACAAAAGTTACCCCGGGGATAACAGGCTAGTCTGGTCCAAGAGTTCACATCGACGACCAGGATCGGCACCTCGATGTCGGCTCATCCTATCCTGGGGCTGAATCAGGTCCCAAGGGTCCGGCTGTTCGCCGGTTAAAAGGGTACGCGAGCTGGGTTCAGACCGTCGTGAGACAGGTCGGTCTCTATCCACCGTGGGCGTGGGAGACTTGAGAGGGACTATCTCTAGTACGAGAGGACCGAGATAGCTGAACCGATGGTGTACCAGTTGTCCCGCCAGGGGCATCGCTGGGTAGCTAAGTTCAGTAAAGGATAAGCGCTGAAGGCATCTAAGCACGAAGCCGTCCTCAAGACGAGGTCTCCATATTAGGCCCCTCCGAGACTAGGAGGTTGATAGGCCGCAGGTGTAAGCGCAGTAATGCGTTCAGCCGAGCGGTACTAATAGGCCGAATGCTTGTATGGTACACACCCTGTTCACTTGTCTTAAGGACGAAAAGTTATTTTAAGATTCCAGGTGACACATAGCGGAGGGGATATACCCGTTCCCATCCCGAACACGGCAGTTAAGCCCTCCTGCGCCGATGGTACTAGTCTGGTAACGGACTGGGAGAGTAGGACGCCGCCTGGTTTTTTGTTTCATTGCTCTTCTGGTAGTGCCTGCTATAGAATTAACCTCATGAACTGGCTCTTTCCTAAGACCAACACCCCTTCAGATTCCGGTGTTCGTGTTACGCTTGTCGGTATTGTCATCAACGTTCTCCTACTTACAGCGAAGCTGATCGCCGGTTTCCTGACCGGCTCAGTTGCTCTTGTCGCCGATGGAATCCATTCGGGGTCGGATATGGCGACCGATCTGGTAGTTCTGGGCGCAATCCGGCTGGGAGTCCGCAAGCCAGACGCGAGCCACCCCTACGGACACGGCCGCTATGAGACTCTCGCCGGTGGGTTACTGGCAGTTACCCTGATCGTGGTAGGCCTATTCATCGCCTGGAAAGCTGGCCGAGCCCTCTATGCCCATCAACACAGCTTTCCAGGCTTGGCTGTTCTCGTTGTTGCCACATGTTCAATCCTGACAAAAGAGTGGATCTACCGCAAAACGGCTCGCGTCGCCCGCCGCGTCAGAAGCACCGCCCTACACGCAAACGCCTGGCACCATCGCTCCGATGCCCTCTCCTCCGTCGCTGTCCTAATTGGCGGCGTGGTCGGGCTCCTCGGTTGGGGACTCGCGGATCAGGTTGCCGGACTCCTTGTCGGATTGATGGTGGTCTCATCCGGTGGAAAGACCTTGTTCAACGTCCTTCATGAACTGACCGAGGGGGCTCTTTCACCCACACAATTACACACGATCAACGCCGCCATTAAGCAGGTAGAGCAGGTCCATGGATGGCACCAACTTCGCACCCGACGGGTAGGAAGGGAGATCTTCCTCGACCTTCACGTCCTTGTCGATCCGGATCTTACCCTCTTGGAAGGGCATCGCATCTCGATGCAGGTCGAAGAAGTATTGCAGGCTGCGTGCAAGAGGCCGGTGAACGTGATGGTACACATCGAGCCCGATACCCCAGAACTCGCCGTGCACCAAAAGGATCGCTAGAGATCAAGACTGCCCTGTTCCAGGGCGAGGAGTCGCTCCTTGAGAGGGAGTCCGCCACCGTAGCCAACAAGGGAGCCGTCTTTCCCGATCACTCGATGACAGGGAATAACTATAGGAATAGGATTTGCGCCAACTGCTCCACCGACCGCCCTGGTAGCATGGGGCCGGCCGATCGCCACAGCGATCTCCCCGTAGGACATAGTCTTGCCATAGGGAATCTGTGATAACGTGTTCCACACCGACATCTGAAATGGAGTCCCTTGGAAGTCGAGAGTACAGGAGAACGATTTCCGTTGCCCCGCCAAGTACTCGTGAAGTTCCTGCAAGATATGGGCATTGCGGCGATCGTCCGGGATAACTCTGACCCTCAGACGACTGCTTAGCTCAGCAAGGAGGGTACCGTGAAGATCGATACGACAGACGCCCACCGCCGAAGAAAGGACAGCAAACTGCCACCCTTCCCAACAGATCACACTCCCGTACAGTCGTCTCGTCAAAGGCCTGCCCTCCCTCTCTCGGTAGTCACAGCCTAATGAGTTAAGGCAGGAAGGTCAATGTGGAGACTCTCCTTCCGCGAAGTGAAAAACGTGATAGATTTCGATTTGCGGAAGCGGATTCCTCTTCCAGCAATCAGCGGCTGCTCCCTGTTTTTCACACAGGTGAGAGAGAAACTCCGCTGGGTCGGGATAGGCTTCCCACATATGGGGTAGATAGGTTGACAGAGCAGCCTCCGTGGTGAGGATCACTCCACCCACTCCTGGGTGGAGTTTCTCGAGCAGATCGCCAGGGTCCTCAAACTCGAGCACTTGTGGAACGCCAAGCACGCTGATCTCGATGTGGATGGCATCGAGTTCCTCTATCGTAACCGGTGAGAAGCGTTCATCACCGGTGGCAGCGAGCACAGCGTTTCGCCGCACATTTTTGACGAGCGGCTCGTGAGACTGGAAGTCGTCGATCATGCAGCCGCGCAGCTTTTCGCCTTTGTACAGGCTGACAAAACAGGCGGCGTGTTGATTGAGACGCTCGGAAACGTGAGAAGAATCAACAACCATGGGGGACCCGCCGCTGAGCACTGCTTCGAGGTGCCGCCGGGCGAGTCGCAGCAGCTCGTGTTGATCCTCCTCAGAAAGGACTATAGGCTCAAAGGAGATCGGCTCAGTCGCCGCTCCATTGTCCCCACGCTGCAGCGCACCGCTCAAGGCGAGCAAGAGGATGGACGCGAAAAGTACTCCGACAAACAATTGTTGATTCATCGTGACCCTCCTTTTGGGAAACGATACGCGGTATCGCTATTGCGAGCAATCCGAGGCCGATTGGAAGTCGGACTAGAACATGGTAAGGATTGCGATAGCGTGAAATAAGCTGGTCGTCTAGATTGTTTGAGGATTTCTCCTTTGCTAAAGAGTAGACGGGTCTACTTGATTCCACCGGACTCTACTGACTATAGTATTGCTAGCAGGAAGAGGCGAGTCCGGTCAGATGGGGTGCGCAGAAACGGCTGGTGGATGCGAAAGACCGCGAAATGCCATTTAGCAAGCACTCCCGACACACAGCGGACGACTAGGCGAAACCCGATTAAGTTAAGGAGGTTCCTACGAAGATGTCCCTCTACGAATACGAATTAGGAAGAGCGGCCGACATTCTCGTCCGAGAGCTATTCAAGCTCAAACCAGGAGAGACATTTGTCATCACGGCGGATACAGAGAGCGACCCGCGCGTGGTAGATGCAGCGGCCCGAGCTGCTTTCGCGGCGTATGCAAAGCCGATGGTGATCTGGCTCGCATCGCCTTTGGGTGTTGGAATGGCGGCCGACCCGATGCTGCCCATCGAATCCCTGACCGGAGCACTGATAGGGGCCGATGCGTGGGTCGAGTTCAACAACCAGTGGCTGCTGTATTCGACGCCCTACGAGCGCGTCGTGAAGGAGAATACGAAGCTTCGGTATCTGAACCTCGTGGGCATGGATGTGGACATGATGGTACGCCTGATCGGTCGTGTGGACTATCCGGCACTGACTGAGTTCCTGAAGAAGGTCTACGAACTGACCAAGGCCGCCAAGCACATACGTTGGACCAC
Source organism: Candidatus Bipolaricaulota bacterium (assembly GCA_030615945.1). Lineage (GTDB taxonomy): Bacteria > Bipolaricaulota > Bipolaricaulia > UBA7950 > UBA9294 > UBA9294. The sequence goes on from JAUWYG010000033.1 coordinate 10,444, forward strand.
TCCTGCGGGAACCGACGTGGAATTCGACATGTCCTCTGATCCCAATTACCTGCTCGGCTGGGATGCCGGCTATGCCGACAAGCCCGGCGTGTTCATGCTTGGTGGTCAAGTCGGTTGGCCGCCCGTCTTGGAATCGATCAACGGGATCATCATCTTCGACGGCTCGATCAGCCCTCCGTGCGGACGACTGGACGCTCCTGTCCGTCTGACCGTCAAGCAGGGCAAGGTGGTAAAGATCGAGGGAGAGGGGCAAGCAAGGGAGTTTGAACAGTGGCTCGCGGGCTTCGATGATCCGCGGATGTTCCACATCGCACATGTGTGTTGGGGCTTTCATCCCGGTGCTAAGCTGACGGGGAACGTCGTGGAAGACGAGCGCGTTTGGGGCGCAACCGAGTGGGGTCTCGGCAATATCGGGTCTTGCGTGATTGCGCCCGACGGGGTACCAGCGGCGTCCCACACGGACGGCGTCTGTCTCAATACGTCCGCCTGGCTGGACGGAAAACAGATGCTCGATGAAGGGCGCGTCGTCGATGAAGAGCTTGCGGTACTCGCAGCGAAGCTGGGGAAGGCCTAGGCTGCCGACCGTGCGAAACACGGCTTGGCTGCGCTTTTCACCTCTCGCAGAATAGAAAGGCCCCGTTATGGAGAAGAAGATCCTGTATATCAATCCCGTCCGGGATGACGATCCGCAGGAGATGGCGATTCTCACTCGAGTCGTGGATGCCCAGACACAACTTGAGTACCGATCCTTGAGGACAGGCCCGGAACATCTGCAGTACAAGATCTACCGCGCCGCCATCCTGATGCAACTTCTGGCCATGATCAAACAAGCCGAGAACGAAGGCTTTGATGCGGTTATTGTGGGTTGTTTCTTGGATCCGGGACTTGAGGAAGGCCGAGAGATCACCGAGAACACCCTGGTCGTGGGTCCTGGTGAAGCGTCAATACACATCGCAGCGACGTTGGGAAATTCGTTCTCAGTCCTTGTCACCCACAGAAATTGCATTCCTGAGATGGAAGCCCATCTCAAGAATATGGGATTGTGGAACAAATTAGCGTCTTTCAAATCGGCCGAGATCGGAGTGCTCGAGCTCCAGCAAGACAGCCAGGCCACCCTCAGACGATTCAGAGAAGTGGCTAAAGAAGCGATTGAAAACGATAGGGCCGAAGTCATCATCCTGGGTTGCACAGGAGCACACGGTTTCTACAAACGGTTACAACAAGGCTTGGGGGTACCCGTTATTGATCCGGGAATTGCCGCGGTGAAGTACGCCGAATTCTTGGTGGAGATCAAGAACCGATTTGGTTGGAAGCATTCCAAGGTTGGTGCCTACGAGACCCCACCGAGAGAAGAGATATTGAGATGGCAGCTTGGGGCGGCAGAGCTGTGGCAATGAACAAAAAGGAGCGTGCGTGGAGGGCAAAGTAAGGAAGAAAAGAATACGGATTGTGGTTCCAGTTTCCACCGACGAGTGGAATGCACCTGTAAGGAACTTGCTTGAGGGCTACAAGGACGCAAACACTGAGATCGATATCGTCAATATCAAGGACGGTCCAAAGGCGATCGAGTGCTGTTATGACGAAGTCTTTGCCGCGACGTTCCTCGTCCGTGAGGCCGAGCGCGCCGAGCAAGAGGGATACCACGGTGTGATCGATTATTGTTTCGACGATCCGGGATTGCGGGCCGCCAAGGAACGCTTGGAAATCCCCATCGTAGGGCTCTGCGAGGCGAGCGTTCACTTCGCAACTCTTCTGGGAACGGCGTTCTCCATCATCAGTGCCGGCCCACCTGACTGTGCGTTCACCGACATCAAGGACCGATTGAGACTGTACGGTTTTGCAAATGAATGTGCGTCTGTGCGGTCGGTCGCCCTTCCAATCCAGCAACTGGAAAAGGGAAAACAGATACAAGTCGAGAGATTGCTGACTGAGGCAACAAAAGCAATCGAAGAGGACGGGGCAGACACTATAGTCCTTGGGTGCGGCAGTATGCTTGTCCAAACCGAAGAGATCCAGGCACTGGGCGCTCCGGTGGTCGTCCCTGGAATCGCTGCGTTGAAACTTTGCGAGGATTTGATCGATATGCAGCTATCACAAAGCAA
>JAUWYG010000007.1 GCA_030615945.1 Candidatus Bipolaricaulota bacterium
AGCGACTTCCCTCCCGGGACGACCCCATACACCATCGGGTGGCGCTCGGTAGCAGTCTCCCTCTCCGACCTCGCCGCAATGGGGGCACGGCCCCTCGGTGTGCTCCTCGCTCTTGGGGATCCTGACCTTAAGGAAGAGTTCGTCACGGAGCTGCTCAACGGAGCGATTGCCTGCTGCGAGGAGGCGGGAACTCTCCTCGTAGGGGGAGATCTTGACCGACATCAGGAGCTGACTCTGGTGAGCATGGGGGTCGGCGAAGCCACACAACCAGTGCTCCGAAAAGGCGCACAACTAGGCGCCCTCGTGTGTGTCACCGGTAAACTTGGTCGCACCCAAGCCGCGCTACATCTGTTCGCTGCAGGGAGCCTCAAGCGGGCAAACGCCCTTTTTTGTTTCTCACCCCGAGTCGCTTGGGGATGCAAGCTCGCAGGACTCGCCACGAGCATGATCGATATCTCTGATGGCCTGGCCCACTCGCTTCACCTGCTTGCACGCGAGAGCAAAGTCGGCTGCTCGATCAAGGAGTCTAGTTTCCCTGTGATCTCCGATCTGCATGAGGTCCTCGCGCCGGCGGAGCACTCCGAAGCGCTGCTCTTCGGTGGGGAGGATTACGAGCTTCTATTCACCCTCCCGGAAGCTCGTCTGGAACTGGTCAGCCCCACCGTTTCCTTCCGAATCATTGGACGGGTCGTTCATGAAGGCGTCCAGCTGGATGGCCAAGAACTCCCGGATCGGGGGTGGGAGCATGGCGGATAAGGTGATCCTCATCCTGGCGAATGGCGAGTGGTGCAGCGAAGAGTGTCTCCAAGACATCATCCCATTGGCAGATACTATCATCGCCACTGACGGGGCTTGGGCAAAGGCGCACGAACGCGGGATCGAGGTCGATCTGGTCATTGGGGACTCCGATTCCCTCACCGAAACTGAGCGGACCGCGCTTCGGTCAGCTACTGTCAAGGTGTTAGCGTATCCTCGGGAGAAGGATTGGACCGATCTTGAGTTAGCGCTTGCCAGCGCATTGTCCCAAAAACCCGATCGAATTATCGTCTACGGCGCGCTCGGCGGGCGTTCTGATCATGCGCTGGCAAACACCTTTCTGCTGGAGAAGGGAGTGGATGCAAAAGTCCCGATCGAGATCATCAACGGCAGGGAGCGAATTGTCCTCGTGCACGATCGCTATGAGGTTCCGGATGCGCAGATTGGAGACAGAATCTCACTGCTGTCGCTGACCGAAACGGTGAACGTTCAGACCACCGGGCTGAAATATACACTGAACGGTGAGCTCCTCAAACGTGCCTCATCGAGGGGGATCTCGAACGAGGTCACGTCCTGCACCGTTCGCCTCAAGGTCAACGACGGCTTGCTTCTTGTCATCCACGCCAGGTGCGGATCCGTCGAGGAGGAGCGCCAGTGATGCGTCTTCATGAGTTGAAGCGGCCGATGAACGCAGCGACGGCCCCATCGACCTTCCTCAGGCGGCTGTTGCGATCACATCGCTGGGTGCTGAGCCTCCTTGTCTTCGTCCTGTTCTGGCAAGGAGTTACATCGCTATTCAATGTCCCCACATACCTCCTTCCATCTCCCACGGTGACGCTGTTCGCCGTGATCCACGATGCGCCCCTGCTGGGGCGACATCTGGGGACCACGGCACTGGAGACGCTGGGAGGACTTGGCCTAGCCATCGGCCTTGGGCTGCTGATCGCAATCCTTATGAACGGATCAAAGCTGTTCAGCGATCTGATCTACCCCCATCTCGTCTTGTCGCAAGCGATCCCCCTCATCGCCATCGCCCCCATCATCCTCATTTGGTTCGGACTCGGTCTGTTCGCCAAGGTGTTGATCGTCGCCTTCGTCTGTTTCTTCCCCATCAGCGTCAACACGTACGAGGGGTTTCGAACCGTCAGCACGGACCTCCGTGATCTGCTCGATACGTTTCATGCCTCGCGGTGGCAACGGTATCGCCACCTCCATATCCCAGCGACCCTCCCTGGGATCCTTGCGGGGTTAAAGATCGCGGCGACGTACAGCGTTCTGGGAGCAGTGGTGGGCGAGTGGCTGGGGGGATCGAGTGGAATCGGTATCTACATGACTCGTGCGTTGCAATCGTTCCGAACGGACAAGCTGTTCGGGGCGATTGTGACCGTCATGGTCATGAGTTTTGTGATCTTCAAAGGAGTCGATCGACTGGGAGTCTATCTAACTCCTTGGTCGAGAAGGAGACACCATGAGTAGACGTTTTTCCTGTTGGGCAACCCTGATGGTTGCAATGCTGAGCGTTCTTTCCCTTGGAGCCGACCTCACCTCGGTCCGAGTCGCCCTGGATTGGACACCGAACACGAATCACACCGGGATCTACGTGGCGAAAGAATTGGGGTTCTTCGCCGATGAAGGATTGTCGGTCGAGGTCATTCAGCCGGGGCCGACGGTCTCCATCCAGCTTGTCGCAACCAACAAGACGGAGTTCGGGATCTCCATGCAAGAGTACGTCACGATGGCGCGGGCTCAAGGGATCCCCGTTGTCTCTGTCGCAGCGATCTTTCAACACAATACATCCGGCTTCGCCGCCCCGAAGGAGACCGGAATCCAGTCCGCAAAGGATTTTGAGCACAAGCGCTACGCCGGCTGGGGAAGCGCCTTGGAAGAGGTGATGATCCGGACGGTTATGGAGAGGGAAGGCGGTGACTTTGACACGGTGTCACTGGTCAACATCGGCACCATTGACTTCGCCACCGCCGCTCGACGCAATTTCGCCGACTTCTATTGGATCTTCTATGGGTGGGCGGGGATCCACGCTCAGTTGGAAGGGATCGAATTTACCTACCTGCCGTTGATTGAGATGGCAGAAGTGCTCGACTACTACACCCCGCTTATCATGGTCAGCGAGGAGTTGATCGAAACACAGCCAGACCTGATCCGACGCTTTGTTCGTGCGGTCCGCCGCGGCTACATCTACGCCATTCTGAATCCGGACGCAGCGGCCGATATTCTTCTCAAGTTCGCTCCCGAACTGGATCGCGAGTTGGTAAAAGCGTCTCAGCTGTGGCTTGCAGAGCAAGCGCTCGACGATGTAGATCGATGGGGGGGGCAGGAGGCCTCGGTATGGGAGCGGTTCGCGGATTGGGCACTGGAGAACGGCCTGATCGATACGGCGATCGACCCGGAGGCGGCATTCACGACTGCGTTTCTTCCCAACAAGGAGGATCCCGCTGAGTGAGTTCCATCCTCGAAGTCGAAGGACTGTGGAAGTGGTACGGCGCCCTTCACGTGCTGTGCGATGTATCCTTCTCGGTGGCCCAAGGAGAGTCAGTGGCTCTCCTTGGGCCTTCCGGCTGTGGAAAGACGACGCTGTTTCGTATCTTGTTAGGGAGGGAGGCGTACGATCGCGGAGCCATCCGCGGATCGTTCGATGCCGCCGGCTACCTTCCCCAAGGGGGGCTCCTCTTCCCGTGGAAGACGGTCCTGGAGAACGTGGAACTCCCCCAGCAGATCCGAGGGGTGGATAGAGCAACACGCAGGCGCCAGATTGAGATGCAGCTTCCTGCATTTGGTCTTGACGGATTCTCCAATGCCTATCCGCACGAACTCTCCGGTGGAATGAAACAGCGCGTTGGTCTCCTCAGAACCGTCATGACGGGGGCGCCGATTCTCTTCCTTGACGAGCCGTTCGGCGCATTGGATACCCTTACGCGCCATCGATTGCAAACATGGCTGGCCACGCTCATCGCCGATCTCGATCGGACAACGCTCTTCGTCACTCACGACATCGAGGAAGCCGTTCTCTTGGCGCAGCGCGTCATCGTCCTCACCGAACGCCCTGCCAGGGTGCTCGGTGACTGTCGGATCGATCTTGTCGCAGACGATCGTACAAACCGGATGAGCAAATCATTCATGCGAGCCAAGGACATCTTGTTCTCAATGATCGAAGAAGGAGGCAATGATAAAGGACCAGAACCCGTTTGAGACCCACTATTGTGAGTATGACGCATGGTTCGATAACTATGATAAAACCTACCAATCGGAGCTGCTTGCGGTGCAAGAACTCCTCCCAGAAAGGGGAGATTGGGTTGAGATCGGTGTCGGTAGCGGCAGGTTTGCCTCCAGATTGGGCATCAAGACAGGGGTTGAACCCGCAGATGGGATTGCCACTCTCGCAAGGGAGCGAGACGTCACTGTCCTCAAAGGAAAAGCAGAGGCCCTTCCCCTCGAGGACGAAAGCGTCGATGCCGCATTCTTGATTACCACCCTTTGCTTTGTTGATGAACTCGATCGCACATTCATAGAGGCCTTCCGAGTTCTCAGGCCAGGTGGGGCAGTGATCGTTGCGTTCATCCCGAAGGATAGTCAGTTCGGTGAGTTGTACACGAGGATCGCTAACGAGGATCGCTTCTACAAGCGAGCGACCTTCTACACGAAAGAGGAGGTCTTCAAAGCGATGACCGACGCCGGCTTGCTCATCGATCGCACGGTGCAAACACTGACCGGCTCGCCCGAACGGGCAAATGATGCCGTGGAGGCTCCGACAGAAGGCCACGATAAGGGCTCATTCATCGTCGTTCGAGCGCGCAAGCTTTAGAGAATGACAAGCGAATCAACGAAAAGGGAGTCCTGAAACGACCGTGCAACAGGTGCTAGATCTTCGAGACCGTTTGGAGATCGAGCGATCTGGAATCATCTTTGTTCAATGGTAAAGACGGGGTGCAACCGCGTCCCGTCTATCGTCGTCACTAGAAAGGATGAGACAGAGCGCCTTTTCCTACTTCAACCGCGGGTCAAGGACATCGCGCAGGCTGTCGCCGAGGATGTTAAACCCAAAGACCGTGATGATGATGCACAGCCCGGGATAGACCGCCATCCACCACGCGCTCCGCATGAACTCCTGCGCCTGCTGCAGCATTGCCCCCCACGATGGGATCGGCGGCCTTACCCCGAACCCGAGGAAACTTAAGCCTGCCACTACGATGATGTTCACCCCGATCGTCATCGTCGTAACAACGAGAAGCGAGGCGATCGCGTTGGGTAACACGTGACGGAGGATAATCCGAAGGGTAGGGGCACCGACTGCCCGAGCGGCTAGAATATAGTCCTCCTCTCGCACCGAGAGGACCTCGCTGCGGATGATCCGCGCCGGTCCCAACCCGAAGATGCCCAAAACGACGATGAGGGTAGTGATACCCGCACCCCACAGACTCACAATAAGAAGGACCAACACGAGGAACGGGATTGAATTGACGATCTCGAGAATCCGCATGATAATCGCATCGGGTACCCCACGAAAGTATCCCCCGATCAATCCCAGAAACCCGCCGAAGAGCATGTTGAGAAGCGTGGCCACTCCTCCAATCCCCAGAGCAACGCGCGAGCCAAAGATAATCCGGTCAAGGACGTCCCGTCCGAAGTTATCCAGCCCCAGTGGGTGCTGTGCCGAGGGTGGGGCAAGGAAGTTCACAAGATCCATCTTGAGCGCATTACCCTGCGCAAAGAACGGGGCAAAGATCGCTACATAGCAGACGATCGCAATAATTCCCAGGCCAATCAACCCCTTAGGATCTTTTGAGAACCTTCTTGAAACGATCTGCCAATATCCTTGTACAAAGGTCTCCACGTCGCTTGCGCGGATCGATCGACGCAGGTCGAAGAACGCCCACAGCCAAAGGATTACAAAAAAGAGGAAGAGCATGGTGGTCGAGAACCAATACTGAGACGGGCTCTCGCTCGCCGAATAGGCAAGCCAAGCCAATCGTCCCCGCATAACGGCAATGTAAAGGACCCCGCCTTGGATAACTAGGAACAGCCAGAACAACAGCCCCTTCCGCCACCAACCGCGGACGATGTGGCCCAACCCTGGAAGGAGCAGAGATAGAACGTAGTCGTTGAGCATAGCTCTTTTGCGGACGATATCTTGATGATCCGTATCAGTCATAGGTGATCCTCGGGTCAATGTACGCGTACAACAAGTCAACAACTAGATAGGAGATCATGTAGCAGGCGCCCATGAACAGGGCCAAGCCAAACACGACCGACTGATCGCGCCGAAGGATCGACTCGTAAATCAACCGTCCAATCCCCGGCCAGGCGGTCGTCGTCTCGGTCAACACCGCCCCAGCAAATAGGGTTCCTACTTGTAGCCCGATGTTTGTCACTACAGGGGCTAACGCGTTTCGAAAAGCGTGCTTGACGAGTACCACCCGTTCGCGCAGACCCTTGGCGCGGGCGGTGTTGATGTACTCCTGACGCAGCACCTCGAGCATGCTCGCCCGGGTCAACCGTGCGTTCAGCGCCATCAACACCGAGGAGAGGGCCACCGATGGAATGATCAGGTGCCGCAACCCATCAACGGTGAGAAACGACCACCCAAAGAGCGTCGCACCCCGTCCTGAAACCGGGAGGATGTGCAAGATCACGCCGAAGACCAACATCAACATTAACGCAAACCAGAACACGGGAATGGAGATCCCCATTAGGGCGGCCGTGGTAACCCCATAGTCGAGCGGAGAGTTTCGGTAAATCGCCGAAAGAAGCCCAGCAGGGATCGAGACAAAAAGCGCGAGAATCATCGCAGCAACCCCCAGTTCCACCGTGGCCGGAAGCCGCTCCATGATCACAGTCCAGACGGGCTTATGGTAGGTCATTGCCTGCAGCTGCCCGTTGACCAGTCCGCTGATCAGGCGCCAGTATTGCACATAGAGGGGGTCGTACAGGCCAAGCCTGTTTCGAATGACCTCGATGCTCTCTGGGGTGGCTCCGAGCCCGGCCATGATCCGTGCCGGGTCGCCGGGCATGGTCTTCAACAAAATGAACAGGAGGAGGGTCAGTCCAAACAGGACGACAGCCATTTGCAGCACTCGTCGTACCGTATATCCGAACATGCTTTTAGAGATGCCTCACAAAAGAGCCTGGGCCGCCGAATAATCGGAAGCCCAGGCTTTTAACAGCATACGAGAATTTGCTCTATCCTTCAACCCACACGTTGACAGCCGGGCTGCAGAATTGGATGTCGCCGAGTGCATTTAGCGTGTAGCCCTGCACCCGTGCGTTCACTCCCTGCGTCTCGATGTAGTGATAGCCCACCATGTCAGCCAGGTCGTCTACGAAAGCTATCCGTTGGGCCTGGACATACAGGGCCTCTCTGGTTGCCTGGTCGCACCCTGGAGTGGTCGCTGCCTCTTTGACCAGCCGATCGACCTCGGGATTCGAGTACCACGAGAAGTTGTTCGCCGTGCCAATAACCGCGTTGTCGGTGGTGAACAGGTAGTAGATGAAGTTGTCGGGGTCGGGGCCGCCAGACCATCCCATCACGTAGATCTCGAAGTCCTCTCCCAGTGGATCGGCCTCGCTGCGATAGAGCAGGTCAAGAATCGGTCCCCAGTCGAGCGGCTGCACGTGCGCAGTGATCCCGTTCTCCCGCAGGTTGGTCGCCACGATCGTCGACAGCTGCACGCGACGCGGGTCGAGCGGGCAGTAGATCGTCGTCTCGAAGTCCTCGGGGATGATCCCCTCGTCCTTGAGCTCCTGGAACAGTCGTTTGGCTTCCTCGTCGTCTTCCTCGAGGGCGACGCTCTGCAAGTACTCGCGGTCGTTCGCCCACAGCGCAGCGGGGGTGACCCCGTACGCCCGAATACCAGTTATCCCTTGGAAGATGGAGAAGATCGCGGCATCAGCATCGACCGACAGGATGCACGCCCTGCGGAAGCGGATGTCGCTGCTTGGAAGATGTGAATGGTTGAACGACACGTGGAAGTAGGACAGGCTTGGCATCTGCTGCACGACCACGTTGGGGTCGGCCTGGAAGCGCGGAACGTCCTGCGCCGGAATGTTGTCGACGATATCCACTCCTCCAGCTTCAAGCTCGAGCATCATCGTCGCCAGATTGGGGATTGGCCGGAACACGATCTTGTCGAGGTTGGGATAGACGAGCCAATAGTCTTCGTTTCGCTCCAGAGTGATGCGGTCACCGGCCACCCACTCCACGAACTTGTACGGCCCGCTCCCAATGGGATGCAGGTTGAACGCCTCAGCGCCCATCTCCTCACACGTGTCCATGGGCACGATCTCGGTGGTCTCACTGACGATGCCCGGACAGTACGGAATCCAGTCCGGCTTGTGGATGAACTTGCAGGTGTAATCGTCCAGGACAACGACTTCCTGTAGGAACTCGTACTCCGACGCGTTTGGCGAGCCGTTCGCCGGATCGAGGATCCAGTTGAAGGTGTACGCCACATCATTGGCGTCGATCACTTCGCCATTGGTTGCCGTAATGCCTTCGTTGATGTAGAACGTCGTTGACGATCCGTCCTCCGCCGTCTCCCACGACTTGGCGATGAACGGGATGGGTGCCAATGTCTCTGGTTCCAACCCGACGAGCTGGTCGAACACGCAACCTAGCACATAGAAGTCGTACACCGAGTTGGCGACACGAGGATCCATGTCGATGAACGTCTGGCTGACTCCTACTGTCACTGTGCCCCCGACGTGCGCCCCTGGGGTCTCAGGAACATTCGTCTCAGCAACTGCCAATAGTCCAAGCACCAATAAAGCAACACTTACTAGTACAACTATTCTTCTCATTCTCTTTTCCCTCCTTGTTGAAGGAATATCAATCTCCTTCCTATGTATCCGCATTCTGGGATTACCGAGGCTACGATTGTCTCACCGTTACTCGAACCAAAAGGCTGATGTCACCTTTGCGTCCGCACTGTCCCCTCTCAGCGTGATCTGCACCGTCCCGCCGGGGACTACAACCACGTCGATAAAAGCGTAGTTGTTGGAGATCGCTGCAAGAGTGGCTGCTTCACCACCGAACGCAATGATGTCGGATAGCGCGATAGTGACCGGCTTGTCGAAGATGATCGCAAGCTTAGAAATTGTAGCGCCCGTCTCATTATCGAACAGCAATACCCCTATCGAGCGTGGTGTGACAACGGTCTGTGCAAGTCCAACGAGGCCGACTAGCACCACCAGCGCCAGTGTCAATCCTAACGTCAGGTTTCTTTTCACCGTGTTACCTCCTTGACCGTAAGGCCTAGCCTCCGCAAATGAAAGGCTTCCTTAGTTCTCCTGGCCGGGGCCTTGGGCCATAATCAATAGAAACCTTCTCTATGCTGACACGCAATAGCCCTGCGGTCAGGACCTATAACTTACACCTAGTGGATAGGCATCATCAGTATACAAATCCGCTTGCGGAATGTCAACCACATTCTTGACATAGGCTCACGCCTGAACTATAGTGCATTATAGGGCTATCGGGTCCATAGCTCAGCGGCAGAGCAATCGGCTCATAACCGGTCGGTCCCAGGTTCGAATCCTGGTGGGCCCATTTATATGGATAAGCTGTTCGTTTATGTGGACGGTGAAACACGCGGTGATTCCGGTGAGGCTGGAATCGGGATCGCGATCACCGACAAGGACGGAAATATCATCGAGGAGGTTTCGCGCCTGATCGGAAGGGCCACCTCCCAGGTGGCCGAGTATCGCGCACTGATTGAAGGGTGCCGGCAGGCCCTCCCCTACTCGCCTCAGTCGGTGATCTTCTTCACCGATAACCAGCTCCTAGCCAATCACTTAAATGGGGTCTTTGAAACCCGCGCACCGCACTTGAAGCACCTGATAGAGACCGCCAAGGGCCTATTGAACGAATTTCCCCAGTGGCGGGTCAACTTCATCGATCGCAACGCTAACCGGCGCGCTCCACACCTTGTCGAGCTGGCATTTCACAACCGCGTCCAGACGCGGATAACGCAAAAGCACCTCGAGTTACGCCTATTGTCATGTGCCGCTTCGTTGAGCAAGGAGAATATGGAGCGGCTAATCGATTACGCAGAACACCTACAAGGCGAGGACTGAGATTGCGCATTGTTCTGCAGCGGGTAAGCCGGGCCACGGTCCGCGTTGAGCAACGGAAGATCACCTCCATCGACAAAGGGATCGTGCTGTTGATCGGAATCGGAAAAGGTGATGAGGTTCTCGATCTCCCCCAATTGGCGCAAAAGGTAGTTGAACTGCGAATCTTCGAGGATCAAGCAGGGAAGATGAACCGCTCTTTGCGCGATGTGGAGGGAGAGATCCTCGCGGTCTCTCAGTTCACCCTGTATGGAGACACGAAAAAGGGGCGCCGACCAAGCTTCAGCAAAGCGGCTTCACCACAGGAGGCAAAGCCACTCTTCGATGCCTTCATCACTGCTCTTAAAGCAAAGGGGGTTCCAGTAAAGACCGGCGTCTTCGGAGCAAGGATGGAAGTGGAACTGGTGAACGATGGCCCGGTTACCTTCATCCTCGAGCTTGCGTCCCACGCTTAGCGCGGCTAAACTGTCCACCTCACTTAAGATCAAAGCCTACTGAAGTGTAAGGAGGAAAGATGCCAGTTCCTAAATATCGAACCTCGCGGTCGAAGGTGCGCATGCGCCGCTCGCATCAGAAACTAGCACCCCAAAAAGTGAGTGAGTGTCCACACTGCCACGAGTCGAAGTTACCTCACCGAGCTTGCCCACACTGCGGCTACTACAACGGAATGGAAGTAGTCTCGGTCACCAAGACCGAATAGCCCCCGCACCCGAGTGAGGCAATGATCTCAGGGATCAGTCCTGCATTTCCTTCTTTTCCTGGCTCCTCACGCTCCAGGCAAGGTAAGGGATGCTTGTAAGAGGCACTCCTGCCATAAAACCCAAGACGGCATCACCGTGAGAAGCCGTATTTCCTTTCTCTCGCCAAGACGCTAAGACGCCAAGGATTACTGGTCTTCATCCAGCCTGTTCACCGTCTGTGTGATCCCGTCCTTCATGAGGGCCTCACCAAAGTTGAGCAGATACCCGAGCTTGAGTCCAGAGGGCCAAGATCTCGGTGAACTGACCTGACTGCTGCAGGCAGGCACTGCAGCATCAACAACGATCTTTCCTATCTCGTTCTCAGTCATTCTTTGGTGTTCCCTCGCCAAGAATTCTTGGTTATCATTCTCTGCGGCTCTGCGAGAGACCCATCTCTTGAGTCTTTCTGTGAGTTACCTTACCTTAACCGTGAGGAGCTTTTTTCTTTGTTCTTTTCACCTGCGCTTTGGCACGCTTTTTCGCCAGCTTCACCAAGGCCTTAACCTCCTCCTGGTTGAGGAGGAACTCAGGTGGTGGAGTCATCCCTCCACTGGTATTGTTCGCTTGAGTGTCCCTTTTTTTTGCGGCGTCGCGCGATCAAGCGCATGGCGAGGACACGACCAAACTGGCCGATAAACCCAGCGGCTAGTGCAGCCAGGACCCACTTCAATACGTGCCAAACTGAAGAAACGTTCATTTCCTACTCCTCCCGATGATAGAGGATTGCCCCTCATCCGGCAAGACCACCCGCATCCCTGATCACGCGTCCTTGTTGACTTTTCTCCCATATCGATAGAGAATGATGCTAGGAGAGAAGAAGATGTCAGAGAAGGACTATCAAGAGAGTTTATACCAGGAAGGGGGGTTGCGGGAACGCTGGCGTGAGGTGCTAGAAGCGATCGAAGACCGCATCCTACAGGCGTGTCTGCCCAAGGATCCCCAGGCGATCACCCTTAATGACGAACAGATCACCATCGCTGTAGACAGCGAGTTCAAAAAGGAGTACTGCCAGCGCAAACAGGCCAAACTGGAGGAGACGATCGCCCGGGTGATCGGACCTCGCCGCCTCGTCATCGGCGAGCCCCCGTTGGTCGAGCGGGCACAGGAGCAGCGCCTACAGCGAGGAGTAAACGCGCGTATCGCGGTGCTTGGGGTCGGCGACGGTGGAGTGAACGCGGTCGGTCGGATGCACGAGGAGCACCTGCAGGGGGTGAGACTGATCGCGGCCGACACCGACAAACAAGTCCTGGGAATCTCTCGTGCCCACGAAATTCTCCAGCTCGGCCTGGATATCACCGGTGGCCGCGGTACTGGGGGAGACGAGGCAAAGGGAAGAAAGGCGGCGTTGGAGTCTCGCTGGGAGATCGCTTCGCTCCTTAAAGGGATGGACCTTGTGTTTATCACCGCCGGATTGGGAGGCGGGACAGGGACAGGCGCCGCACCGGTGATCGCCGAGATCGCCCAGGAGAACCGGGCGCTGACGATCGGGGTGGTCACCAAGCCGTTCTCATTCGAGGGTACGGTCCGCCAGGCTCGCGCACAAGAGGGGCTTACGCAGCTGCGGGAGGCGGTAGACGTCCTGATCGTCATCGCCAACGATCGTCTCCTGGAAACAGCGGCTACAGGGCTGGCGATGACTAAGGCGTTCGAGTTGGCCGACGGGATTCTCCACCAAGGGGTACGGGGGATCTCCGATCTCATCACAGTTCGCGGCTTGGTTAACCTCGACTTCGCCGACATCCGCAACGTCCTCGCCAATGCGGGAGAGGCGATGATGGGGATGGGAGAGGCCCGTGGGGAGCAACGAGCCCTCACCGCAGCGAAGCTGGCGAGCACTAATCCGCTCTTGGAAGGTGGATCGATCCGGGGAGCGCGGAAGATGATCATGAACGTCACCGGGGGGGAGGATATGACCCTGAGCGAGGTGACGGCAGCGGCCGACCTGATTCGCCGAGTCGCAGCAACGGAGTGTGACCTCGTCTTCGGCGCGGTCGTACAGCAGGGCTTGACAAACGGGATCAAGATCACCGTGATCGCTGCCGACTTTCAGGAGTCAATCGAGGAGGAGCTAAAAAGAAAACGCCTACCGCGCCGAGAGCGGATCAAGCCAGGCGAAGACCTTGAAGTTCCCACCTTTCTGCGAAGAAGCCGCGAAGTAGAGAGTGAGCAGGAGACGCACGAGTGACCTTTCGCTCATGCTATCTCCCTCCGTGGGGGGTCTTAAGAAAAAACTGTGACAACAAATGTTTAAATGATGATGAAAAGGATGGAATATTTTCAAATGTTTTGATTCTTCTTGTATGCTAGTAAGATTACTTAACAAACGTTTATCAGATCTACTATCAAGGACAGTTTAATGAACGACTTAAGAGAGAGGGACAAGCTCAAAAAGAAACTTGCGGGGTTCCGCCGCCAGATTGCCACTTTGAAGAGACTTCGATTCCTTAAGATCCCGGTCTCCTCCAAGGAAGTTCGCAAAACAAACCAGCCGATGAGCGCTATAGAAGAACGGCTAAAACAACAAAACTTGTTAAAGACAGTTTTCGCTGGCACACCCTACCTTCTCGTCCTAAAGGATCGGGATTCTGTCTACCAGGTTGTAAATCCGGCTTTTTGCCGGTTTCTGGGTAAGCCTGCAAAGGAAATCGTCGGGAAAACAGACTTCGATCTCTTCCCCACTTCCGAAGCCAAAAGACACCGCCGAAGCGATGTCAAGGCAATGAAGACGGGCAAACCACAAACTCAGGATTGGGAAACCAGGGGAGCAGGAGGTAAGAGGTGGTTACATCTCTCTAAGACACCGGTTGTTGATGAAACGGGGACATGTACGGGGGTCCTCTGCCTTATTCGCGATATCACGCAGGAGAAGCGGGCGGTGGTGGAGCTGCGTCGATTGCATGAGTTCAATGAGAAGCTCCTTCAGTTGGCGGACTCCTTGATTTTTGTCTTGGATCCGGAAGGGAAGGTGCTCGTCTGGAACGATGAAGCGGAGCGAATCAGTGGTCATTCACGTGTGGAGGTTCTCGGAAACGATAAGATTTGGGAGCGGCTCCAGCTGAATTCCATCTTGCAAAGAGAGATGCAAGCGATGTGGCAGCAAAAGCCCGCCAAAGATAAGTCTTTTCGGAAAATCGAATCGAACATTCAAACCAAAGCCGGCGAAGAGCGCGTCATGTCATGGTCCGGCCGAACCCTGGTTGACAGCGACGGGAACTTAACAGCGGTGATAATAGTGGGGCACGACGTGATGGAGTGGAAGCAAAATGAGCAGCAGCTGCGGGACTACACCACTCAGGTAGAGCGTCTGAACCATGAAAAGAGTCGTCTTTTGTCCACGACTTCGCACGAGTTGCGAACCCCGCTCACCGCGATCCAAGGGTTCGCCGATCTTTTAATAAGGGAGAAAGGCCTGAGCGCCGAACAGATGATGAAAGTGAAAAGAATCCATGCCCAGGCAGAACGGCTGGATAACCTCCTCACTGAGCTGCTCAACATTTCGCGAATCGAGTCGGGGGAGGTCCGCCTTTCCGCAAGAGAGGTTGACCTGGGGTCAACCTTGAAGAAGGTCCTCCAGACACTTAAGCTGCAGATGGATGAGAAGGGACAGAGCCTGACCTGGGATCAAGAGCACTTGCAGATGACGGTTCACGCCGATCCAAATGCTGTCGAACAGATCTTGACAAACCTCTTGGCAAATGCCATGGCCTATACCCCATCTGGGGGAGGAATCGCAATCACTCTCAGTGACACGGGCGAGTCCGTGCGTGTGGACATAACAGATAACGGAATCGGCATCCCTCTACAGGAACAGGAACGGATCTTCTATGAATTCTACCGCACCGAGGCCGCGAGGCAAGTTGAAGAGGGCGGAACCGGCCTGGGATTGAGCATCGTTAAGCGCTTAGTAAAAGATTCGGGCGGTTCGGTATCGGTGAGTAGCCCCGGAGAGGAGAAAGGGAGTACCTTCTCCTTCACTTTGCCCAAAGCGCTGCCCGTGCAAAACAAAGGCTAGCCTTTTCATTAAGGATGGCTTTGTGGAGGTAGGAATGCGGATCCTGATCATTGAGGATGAGTCTGACATTGTAGAGATCCTTCGCAGCTTCCTTACCACACAGGGGTACGAAGTGACCACCACCACTAGTGGAACCGAAGGACTGCGGCAGTTCACCGAGGTGGAGCCAGACTTAGTCCTGCTAGATGTAATACTCCCAGGGAAGAACGGATGGGAGGTTCTTAAAGAGATCCGCAGACAAAGCGATACACCGGTGATCATGCTGACCGCTCTTGGAAGAGTAGATGACAAAGTCAAGGGACTCTCTCAAGGAGCCGATGACTATATCAAAAAGCCTTTTGACCTCGAGGAGATAAAAGCCCGTATCGAGGCAGTCCTACGCCGTTACAAAAAGCAGTTAAAGCAGGTGGGGCTCTCGATCGACGATGATCGTAAGCAGGTATGGGTGCGGGGGAAGACAGTCTCTCTTTCCCCAAAGGAGTATAGCTTATTGAAGCTGCTCTCCTCCAAACCAGGGAAGGTCTTCTCAGGTCAAGAGATCCTGGCTCATCTGTGGCCGAAGAGTACGTACGCCACCTCACAGGATGTGCAGAAGTACACCTATCTGTTACGCAAGAAACTAGAAGAGGATCCGGCTCATCCTAAGATCGTACTCACTGTGCGTGGATTCGGTTACCGCCTCGCTGTTTAGACGTGCACATCGCGGTAGGGCAGCAAAACACATTTACCTTTCTACTCTTTTACCCTAAGTGTCCGCGAAATGCTGCTCAGTGCACCCTCCTCGTCGATCACGATCAGGGTTACGGTGTAGAGGCCGGGGACATTGTAGATGTGAGTGGGGGAGTGGATATCCCCGTCACCGCAGCAGCCCGGTAAGCCTGGGCAGCTCGTTCCGTCTCCGAAGTCCCACGCCACATGGATGATCGCACCAGTGGGGCTCGGATCGCAGGAACGATCAATAAAGTGCACGGCTTCACCGACCCGTGGCGAGGAGGTAGAAATCCTGAACGCCGCAAGCGGTGGGGCGTTGCCAACGGTGATCTCCTTACTTAAAAGTGGCGACGCGAAGCCATCATCGTCGCGCACCACCAGAGTGACCGTGTACACGCCGTCGTCTAGGAAACGATGCGAGGCTGGCTGAGTCGTTGCGGTCTCACCATCACCGAACTCCCAATGCCAACCGATGACCACGCCGTCCACATCGGTTGACCTATCGAAAAACACTGCCTCGCTTGAGTCATCAAGCAACCTCGGGGTCCAATCAAAGGCGGCATTTGGCGGCCGGTTCTTCACTTTAATGCTCAGGCTGGAGCGCGCGGTCGCGCCGTCATCGTCAACCACTCGCAAACGGACCTTATAGTTGCCGTCGTCGAGGTAGCTATGGGTAAGGGTAGGAGAGGTCGTGCACTCCTCGTAAGTGCCATCGCCGTTTAAGTCCCACTCGTAACGGACGATCTTCCCTTGTGGGCTTCGATCCTCGGACTTTGAGGCGTCGAAGGTGACAAGATCCCTTGTTAACACCTCTAATTCATCTTCCTTCCCATTGGCGGTGAACTTGGCGCTCGGGGACAGGTTCAGCACTGCGATCTTAGCGCTCATCTGATCTTGAACACCGTTTTTATCGGTGACAGTCAGGGTCACCATGTAGGTACCGTCCGCCTGATAGATGTGGCAAGGGGAGGGCAAATCCGAGGAAGTCCCATCGCCAAAGTCCCAACGCCACGTTTCGATCGCACCCCCTAGATCACGCGAACAATCGGTAAAGGAGACCTCTTCCAGCTCGTTTAGGGAGAAGCTTGTAGCCCGGAATGCGGCAACAGGTTTCCAGTTAACGTCGATCATCGTGGAGAATAAAGATGAAGTAGCACCTTCCGCGTCAATCACGCGCAGGCTAACCTCAAACTCTCCACCTTTTGGAAACGTATAGCTGACGGTCGGCTGCTCGGTACAAATATCGACCAAACCATCCGTGTTGAAGTCCCATTCATAACGGACAACAGCGCCATCTTCGTCGTAGGAGGTCGAGGCATCAAACGTAACCTGCTCTCCCTTATTGGGAATTTTCGGGGCAAAGTCAAACCTGGCCACCGGCAATCGGTTCTCTATCCGTAGTGACTGTGTTTGAGACGCCGTCTCTCCATTGTCGTCGGTGACGGTCAATGCGACGATGTACTCTCCGCTATGCTGGTACGTGTGTGAAGCGGTATGACCTTCGCCGAGCTCACCATCGCCAAAGCCCCAGCACCAAGCGACAATCTCACCATCAGGGTCATAGGATTCGTCGATGAACTCGATCGCATCAAGGCTCTGCAACACCCGATTCAAGGACAAGGATCTAACGCTGAAATCGACACGCGGTTGGTAGTTGACTATGACTGGCACTTCGCACTTTGGTTGGGAGACTGCTCCCGCATCATCCGTGACCACAAGGGAAACCATATACGTGCCGGGTTTGACATATATGTGACTAGTTTTCTGTCCCTTGCCTGCCGTTTCATCCCCAAAGTTCCAGACAAAGGAGGTGATTTCGCCATTCGGGTCGAACGAGGCACTGGCGTCAAAGAAAAACGGCTCACCCGGATGAGCGAGCATTGGGCTAACCGAGAACTCGGCTATGGGACTGAGGTTGAAAGCCGATTTAGGGGTCCCACAGATGGCATCCTCTTCCCCATCTTCACTGAAAGTAGGTTGGTGAGTTGCCCAGTTCACTGGTATATCAGGTCCAGTGGGGTCAACTCGCTCCATGGAGCACCAGGCAGGAAATCCTAATCCGTTCGTTCCCGCAGGCCAGCGGTCTTCCTCCTGGTTCGCCGTATCGACGATTCTTTTGGTCGGGTCAAGGAGGCGGAGGGCCTCACCGCCGTCTCGCAGCGCTCCACAATAGATGAGATCAGCGTCAATACCAGGCACAGCCTCATCATCGTCCCTCTCGAGGAGGTAGAAGCCAGACGAGGGAATCGTCCCTCGTAGAAGGATGTCCGGACTCCCGTCTGAAGAGACCAGGCACCAACCTTCAAGAGAGATAGCGTGATCGGTCGAGTTGAAAAGCTCGATCCACTCGCCGGTTGGGTCCTCTCGAGACCCGCCCCACGCCACCTCATTTATCACTACCTCCCTCTCCTGCGCCAAGCCGGTGACAGTGAGGAGCGCCCCCGCGACGATCATTAGCACAACCTTTAACCCTGTGTTCACGTGTACCTCCTCCCGTCTGCGACCCCTCCCTCGAGTACGACAGACGTGTTCTTTGCGGTTAATAGAGTAGCACATCGACAAGGTTCAACCAAGGTCAAACATCCCCATAAAGAGGGGAAGAGGAGACTGAATCGACGGGTTATCGACACTGATCCTGGGTGATCCGTCCGTCCTCCAGGGTGAGGAGGCGGCTTACCTGGTCGTGTAGGCGTCGATCGTGGGTGGCAAACAGGAACGTGCGCTGCGGATGGCGCCACAGGTTGCGCCAGGCAATCCGCTAGGTCATGAGGTTCATCTGTCCTCCTTCTGTCTCCTTGCCGGGCAGGTCAGCCCGTCGGCGATCACCTGCGGAATAAACGCAAGCATTGTCTGGTACAGCGAATCCGGAAGGCGATCACGATTGAGAGCAATCACCTTAATCAAACCAAGGGAGTACATGATCTGCTGTGGGTCTCCCTCGATCATCTTCCCACGCTCCTGCGCCCTGCGGATCTCCTCATACAGCGGTGCGAACATCGCCGCCGAGCTCTGCAAGATCGCTTTAAAGTCGATGCCCGCTGCGAGGCGTTCAATCTCCATCGGATCATCGAGCAGGATGCGGGTCAACTCGTTCGTCTCAATCTCGTGCACGATCGCCTTCATCAGCAGGATCAGCGCATCGCGTATATCTTCCGTCTTCCCAAACGACGCCGACATCAGTCGATCCATCATCGCTGGCATCTCGGCCATAATTACCTCGACGTAGAGCGCCTCCTTGCTCTCGAAGAACAAGTAGAAGCTCGACTTGGCGATCCCCGCCGGTTGCACGACATCCTCGATCGTCTTCTTCAACCCGTAGCGCAGAAAGCAAGCACGGCCCGCTTCCAGCAGCTTGCCGCGGATTCTCTCTTTCTCTTCTTCCTTGAAAGCCCTTGGCATAGTTGACCCTGTGAATCAAAGTTTCTTATAGTCACAGAGTATACAGAGGCCTCTCGGGAAGTCAAACTCTCGGATCATGCTTGCTGCCAAGAGGTAGGGCGGTCACATCACATGCTGCAAATCCGCGGTGGCTGAGGCAAAGAAGCCCGGTTGCTCGATTGACTAAGCAATGCTCAGATCCTAGGATCCAGTACATCATGAAGAAACGATCTGTTGTGGTTCCGCTAGGACATCCTCTCGTGCATCAGAGAGCAGGAGCTGTCGCTCGCAGGGTCAAGGTCGCAGTGGATAAGTGGCTAGCCACCCAGGCGGCCCACGAGATCTTGCCGGCGCTTGAGCCGTTCACGGCGACGCGCCCCCTCTGCTACTTCGACCGCTCAGTTGTTGACGTGTGCCTCCACTTGTTCGAAACGAACCCCGCTGCCACTCTGCAAGCTCTCGAAAGACATGAAGGAGCCGTTACTCACGCGATCCTCGCGCTGCTGCGGAAGGGATCCGTTTGGGGGCGGGAGGAGGCGTTGTCGATCCAGAGCCCCCAGCAGATCGCGGAGCTGGAGAGGGTTTGGCACCCGGAGTACCAGCGGGTGATCGAGCATATCTGGAACAACCTCATCACGCCGGTTCTCGACCTGCTGGGTATGGCTCGCAAGAGGGACTACGTCAAACTCACTCTGGCGAACCGCATCACAAGCCTGAGAGATCTGGGCTATCCAGCCTTCGTTGCAGGCGCGAATGCCACGATTAGGAATGCGATCTCCCACGGAGGAGTCCGATTCGGCCACGCACGGATCACGTATCAGTCGAGCAATCAGACCCTTGAGCTGCTACCAAGTCAATTTACCGGGTATCTTGATAGGCTCACCGATACGTCATCGGCCATCGTTACCTCACTTCTTCTGTTCATGGGTCGAAACCCGGGAGTCACTGCTCCGCGCCGATGTGGCCGACTTCCACTGGGTCTTCGATTCCTCTTGGTACGTGGAGCCACACACTACTCGGGCTTCGTACTAGACTCGGTTAGTGAATCCGAGATTGGGGTGGAACGGGTCCTCAATCTCTACGGCATCAGCAAGACGAGATCACGTATGGTTCATCGCTTCGACGGAGTCTCCGCGGCGTCGCAAGCGCTCAAGTATGGAGGGGATATCTATGGCCAAATAGCCGTCTCCATCGACTGTGGAGGCCCGGTCCACACCTACTCGCCTTACAAAGTGCGGGAGATGAAAGCAGCCTTCCAGCCGGGTGCCCCAAGTAGCCTTCTCGCAAGCATCCTTGACGTGAAACGGGAGTTGCTCTGGTACAACTCATCCACGCTGTCAAGGAAGCTCTACGTATGGAAGTGCAGCATGCTTGGGGCATGGTTGAACGCGAAGGACGATCTCATCGAGCGATGGAGGGCTAGCGGCCTTGATGTGTTGTGGACTAGGTACGTCCTGCGCTTCAGCAGCAGCCACGGGAACAAGTCTGTTGGACGGATTCGGCGAATCGAGGGCCATGCGGTGCTAGTTTCGACCGACGATGCGACCAAGGAGATGGTGTGGAAGGTGATCCGACACGCCTCAAGACGCTTGAGAAGGAAGCTCCTTCGATCACACGACATGACCGGGAAGGCCACGTTTCTCGCCAGACATCCGAAGTACGTATGGCTGACTGTACACAGCGCTGACGGCCGCCTACGCGAACTCGATGCGCGAGCACCTGGACATGCATCCATCCTAGCGACGGCAGAATGGATTCACCGATCACAGCGTGGCAAACCGATTGTGGTGAAACAGCCTAGCGAGACGGAAGGCGGCTACAGAGTGCGCTTCTTCATCTGAGAGTACAACGATGCCTGGTGGATGGAGGCTCTCGGCTTCCTGTGGATTAGCTGTCAGATGGATACAGCTCTGAGACCACCCACAGGTGGACACGCACAATCAGATCATGCGCTTTGGGACCGAAGGCTTCGATGAGGAATGAGTTCTTGGCCGAGAGCACGTCTTCGACATTCACGATTCCGAATTGGGCAAGATTGTTCAGGGAATCTGCATCGAGCTCATCAAGGACTGATAGCTCAGTCTCGAGCGCCGTTCGCCATTCCTCTTCAGAGGGCGGCTCCAGAACGGGCAATGATCCTGCTTCCCACCAGATGAACTGGGCGACGTGGTAGAGCCTTGTGAGAATCTCCTCGGCAGACTTGATGAACCCGGCATGCAGGGCTTGGTAGTCGGACTTGGGGGCGCTAGCCCCGAGATTCCTGAGGTGCGAGAGGACGCGTTCGTCGTCAAACAACAGGATCGTGATGTTATGCGCGAACGCGTTTCGGATCGAAGCAAGGCTACGAAGGTCGCGGGCAAGATCTGCATCGATAAGCCCAAGGCAGTATGAGAGATCTACTCTGGACTTGAGGCCGCTCAGGGACCGTGCGAGTATCCTGTCTGCGACGCCGTCATCTCGGGCGAAGTAGCACATGAGAACGATCTGGAGAAAGGCCTCAGCTGTCGCCGCTGCGCTCAGAGCTGCAGCGCGATCGCTCCATCCCGCTGTCCCGAATACGAATCCCTTGAGTGCCTCGCGGGCTGCGTCGAATGGCCCTAGATCACGCGCTTCCTTTGGTTTCATAGGAATCCCCCTCGCCGGGATCCTAGCGTGGCCTCGTGATCGTTCCAAGCGCTCGACAGGCATTGCCTGCTACTGGACCTAAACCTTGGCCCAGCCCCAGGCTCTCCCGAATGGACTCTCGGAACAGTGCCGCCTGCTTCGATCGGGCTTGTTGTACGAGGGAAATCGGGGAACACATACCCTATTTCCTCGACGAAGCACACTCGAGGCAGCCGCTTTATTGTGCCTCTTATCAGATCATCCATTATAGACTACTGGTATGGCCGGGATCACTCGTGTCGTAGTCCCAGGGATCCCGCATCACATCACCCAGCGCGGTGTCCGGAGAATGGACGTCTTCTGACGTCATAGAGTCGGGTCTTGCAAGTAAACACCGTGGTGCAAGCCTGCCCCTTCGTACTTACTTTGTAAGTAGAAGCAGTATTGTGTGCCAGAATTCTTCCATCATTGTGCTTCCGAGGTTCCTGTGGTGAAGGTCCACGAGTCAAACATGGCATTGACGATGTCGATGTAGTTGTCGTAGTGGAGTGCACCCCTCAAGCTGGACACGTTGGGGCCGAAATTGATACATGCCACGGAGCCGACTTGATCTCTTGTTCAAACTCCACCGGACTGACATAACCAAGTGCCGAATGTAACCGCTCTTGATTGTATATCAGTTCGATGAACTCGCCAATCCTCTGTTGCACTTCCGCAAACGTCCGATACTCCGAAACATAGACCTCCTCCACCTTCAACGTCTTTATGAAACTCTCCGCTTGTGCATTGTCGTAGGGATTCCCTTTGCGAGACATACTAATGGTGAACCCGTGTTCTTCGAGAACCTCTATGTAGTCCTCTGCTGCATACTGTACACCACGGTCCGAATGGTGGATACACTCTGCAGAAGGGTTCCGCTCGGCAATAGCTGCTGTGAGCGCGGCACAGGTGAGTGCCGCGTCAATGTGCCGCGACAACGCCCAACCAACAACCCGGCGCGAGTAAGCATCGAGAATCACCGCCAGGTAGACAAAGTCGCGCAGTAACCGAATGTAGGTGATATCCGCCACCCATACCTGGTCCACCTCGGTGATGATCACGTCTTCGTAGATGTTCGGATACACCGGGTAGGGATGATCACTGTCTGTGGTCCTCACGAAACGGTGCTTAGTCCTACATAAGAGATCCGACTCCCGCATCAGCCGCAGGACACGCTTGTGATTGACCCGGAATCTCTCCCGCTTCAATTGAGCCGTCATGCGACGATATCCATAGCGAGGGAAACGCAGTGCCAGTTCCTCTAGTCGATCTCGGATATCCATATCTTCTTTACGCTTGGCTTCGTCCATCCGAGACTTGTAGTGGTACGTACTGCGGGGGATGCCCATCACTCGACACCCCCACTTGATCGATTCGAGATTGACCCACTGGTCACTGAGGAACGCTCGTTTTCCCGCGCTAGAGCGAAGCGCACGCCCTTTTTTAACAGCTCGTTCTCCATCGTCAACCGACCAACCATCCGTTCCAGTTCTTTGATCCGCTCATCCTTGTCAGAAGGGCTCGCGGTCTCTTCTAACTTCCCTTCTACGTAACGCTTCCTCCACTGGATGATCAGGTGATCTGAGATACCATACCGACGGGCCAACTG
>JAUWYG010000167.1 GCA_030615945.1 Candidatus Bipolaricaulota bacterium
TAGGATTGCAGTTTGCCTCGCTACTCGGGGGGACGATCATCATCGAGAATGTCTTCTACCTGCCGGGGTTGGGGCGGCTCGCCTATCAGGCGATCAGCGCCCGCGATCTTCCCGTTGTTCAGGATGTGGTCCTGTTGATCACCGTCTTGGTGGTGGGGCTGAGCGTGTTGGTCGATGCCGCCTACGTGCTGCTCGATCCGAGGATTC
Source organism: Candidatus Bipolaricaulota bacterium (assembly GCA_030615945.1). GTDB lineage: Bacteria > Bipolaricaulota > Bipolaricaulia > UBA7950 > UBA9294 > UBA9294. The sequence goes on from JAUWYG010000167.1 coordinate 208, forward strand.
GACTGGAGTAGGGAATGACGCGCACGAGGCATTCAAGACGAGCACGTTCGCCGAGGCGAAACACAAGTTTTGTCATCGGCGCGGTGATCGTGGGGCTTATCGTCCTCACCGCGTGCGTCAGTCTCTGCTATACCCCCTATGACCCGATCAAGATGGCAATCGAGGACCGCTTGCAGAGGCCGAGCTCGGTCCACCTGTTGGGGACCGATCAGTACGGGCGCGACATCCTCAGCCGCATCATGCAGGGAACGCAGAACTCCATCCTGGTTGGGGTTGTAGCGGTAGGGATCGGAATGAGTTTAGGGGTGCTGCTCGGCCTCTGGGCAGCATTCTCCTCTGGCTGGGTCGATGAAGCGGTAATGCGGACCATGGACGTGATCTATGCGTTTCCGGCGATCTTAAACGCGATCCTGTTAGTGGCGATCCTCGGTCCGGGAATAATCAACGCAATGATCGCCATCGGAATTCACAATGTTCCCATCTTTGCGCGACTGGCACGGGGGAGCGTCCTGCGAGCCAGAGAAGAGGAGTACGTCCTCGCCGCCTACAGTCTCGGGCGCCGACGGTGGACGGTCGCCTGGCGGCATATCCTGCCCAACATCCTCTCCTCTCTCATCGTTCAAGGGACGATTCAGTTCGCGGTCGCCATCCTCGCGGAGGCCGCCTTGAGCTACCTCGGTCTGGGAACCCAGCTCCCCTACCCCAGCTGGGGGCGCATGCTGCGTGAGGCCCAGACCTTCATGAGATTGGCACCTGGGTTGGCGATCTTTCCCGGACTGGCCATTGCGTTCTCCGTACTGGGATTAAATCTGCTGGGAGACGGGCTGCGTGATCTGCTCGACCCGAGATTGCGGGGCGCAGTTTGATCGCTTTTCCCTTGAAACCAGAAAGCTCCCTTTGTATCTTACGTGCGATACCATAGCTCACCCGGGGAGGCGAGAATGCGGATAACAAAGTGGATCGGGAGTACGCTTTTCATTATCGGGATCTTAATCGGAGGGCTTACCTATGCGCAGAGCCTCGGAGGCACGCTGCGAGTGGCGGTGCAGGGGGAACCGCTCGGATTGAACCTGATTCTTACCCCGTCGGCGGAGACTTATCAGTTGATCATGTACAACGTGCTGGAGCCGTTACTGCGCTACACAGCTGCGGGGAAACTGATGCCGCTTCTTGCGACAAGCTACGAGATCGAGGAGATCGAGGGTGGTACTCGGTATACCTTTTACCTGCGCTCGGGTGTCACCTTCCACAACGGTGAGCCATTCACGGCGCACGACGTCAAATACACCTTTGACAGCCTGCTCGATCCGGCGATCGCCTCGCCGAACGCGGCCCCGTTCTCGTTCTTAAGAGGCATTGAGATTCTCGATAACCTAACCGTGCGCTTCGTGACGGAAGGGAAGGCGGCTCCCTTCCTTGGTTACCTAGCGTCGAACAAAGGAGCGGGGATCATCCCCGCAGGGTCGGATATGGAAGCACTGAAGACCCATCCAATCGGGACAGGACCGTTCGCATTCGTTGAGTGGGTCCCTGGCGACCACCTGACCCTGGTGAAGAACTCTCACTACTGGGAAGAGGGCAGCCCGTACTTGGACGAAGTGATCGTCAAGTTCATTCCGGATCAAGCCGTCTCGCTGGCAGCGCTCCTGGCCGGAGACGTGGACATGGTCGACAAGATGGTCTCCGAGAACGCCCTTGTTTTGGAGAGCGATCCCCGATTCAAGGTCGTCGCTGGCTCCATGAACACGCCACAGCTGTTGGCAATCAACAACGCCCGCCCGCCGTTCGACAACGTCCTCGTCCGCCGCGCCCTGTGCTATGCCATCGACCGGAATGAGATCATCGCCGGAACGGTCGCCCGCCCCGAATGGGGAACACCAATCGGCTCACACATGTCGCC
>JAUWYG010000086.1 GCA_030615945.1 Candidatus Bipolaricaulota bacterium
GGCTTCTTCTGTTGCGAGTTAGAGGCCCTGTGATGCGAAGTATCTGAACTTGTTTCCTCAGTCCAGAACTGATGGTGTCTCCTTGTTAGCGCTAGCTCCCCTGCGATTCACTGAGAGAATGGCCTTGTTTCAAAGAGAGCGTGGTGGGGCACTTCGTGCATCGCCTATAGATTTGTGATCGGGCTCAACATGACGTATATTGGTCATTGACATACTGGAGGTAAAGGACGTGGTTCAGATGAAAAAGGCGCTTGCAGTTGTAGCCTTTGCAGCGGTGTTGCTGCTTGCGGTACCCGTTGGGCAAGCATTTGACATCGAAGGGAAGCTTGGGACGTCCGGCGCTCTAACAATAGCAGCAGAGTTGGACGTCCTGACAAACCTCACCATAGGTGCATCCTTTGGGGTCACAGGGCTCCTGACGGGCCAGCAAACACCATCTTATACACTTGGTCTTACAGCAAAGTACTGGCCTTTTGGGAAAAGACCGCAATTTGCCCCCTACGTAGGGGTTGGCGGCTACGTTGAGCTACAGAATCTCCAGATGAGGCTCCTGCTGAATGCAGTGATCGGGGCACGGTACCACATCACGTCAAGGTTCTTTGGACTGGCAGAAGCCGCGTTCTTCTTTCCCGTCTTGGACATAGCAGCATGGTACTCGGATCTTGTACTTGGTGTTGGGTACCGCTTCTAGCTATGCGCTGGTCGGATCATTTACGTCGTTGATCGGTTCATCAGTAATGCCAATCAAGTAGCTGCTTATACCGCTACCGCCGTCGGTTGGCGAAAGGATTTGAGCGCTCTCTCCACCTCCGGGTCGTGAATGTGGGTATACACCATTGTTGTGGACAGGTCAGAATAGGCCGAGGACCTTCTGCACCAGGCGGATCTTCCCCGTTTCTCGGTAGCTTGCAATACCCTGGGGCTTCGATCTTGCGGGCTGACTGCTTGACAATCTCGCTCCATCATTGCCCGCGCCTTTACTGCTGGCTAAGATCTAGATATCTCACCCGATAGCGAGGATACATGAGCGAATCGCAAGTGACCCTTATCTTCGGCGATCCCTACCGTTGCGAGCGGGCGCTCCGCGCTCGCCACACGGCGATCCTCGCCGAATACCCGGATACCGAACGCCATACCCTATTCGGCGATGAACTCGACATGCCCTCACTTCGGGTAGAGCTTCAATCCACTCCCTTGTTCGCGTTAGGACGCCACTTTGTCGTTCGCCACATTGATGCGATCAAGGATGTGAAGCGATTCGCCGCGCTCATTAAACGGGAGCTACCACCTTCAACCTTCCTCACCCTCCTTGCCGGGGAATTGAAGGAGTCAAACCCTATCGTCAAAGCAGCAAAAGCATGCGGGAGTGTGCAGGCGCTCCCGCGGGCAAAAGGGAAGGGCCTTGAGCGCGCTGCCTCAAAGATTCTTACAGAACACGACCTTAATCTCACCCAAGAAGCGCTCAAAGAGCTTCTCACGCGAAGCGGTGGGGATCTGCTTGTGATCCTTCAGGAGGTGAGAAAGTTCCACGCCTTCTCGCCTAAAGAAGTAATCGATGAGACATCTATTAAGCGGTTGAGTTTCACCGCGGGAGAAGGATCAATCTACCCGTTCCTCGATCGCGCAGGCGAACAAAACCTCAAAGCAGCCCTCGCCACGCTCGCCACCATCTACGAAGATCCGGGGAGGATCTTCTCCGCGCTTCTGCGCCATCTGACACGGGTCCTGATGGTGCGCGTTCTACTTGACCAGGGGTTCACCGCTACGAAGATGGCAACAATGATCGCATCATCAGGCTGGCTCGTGCGTCGGCTCATCATCCAGGCGAAGGCTCACTCCGTTCAAAAGCTCACCGCCACCCTCGACCTCGGGATTAAACTGGACTTAAAGGTCAAGAGCGGCGGCATCCGACCGGCCGATGCGCTCCTAAAACTGATCCTTGCCGCTACGACTCCTGCGCCACCCGCACCGGAATATGCTCGGAGAAGCCAGCCCTCTCGAGCAACAATCGACTAGCGACAAGAGCACAGTACACGCTTCCTACTACACCAATCCCCAACGTAATCGCAAACCCTTTGATAGGGCCGGTCCCAACAAGCAGAAGGATCAAGGCGGTAAGCAGAGTAGTGATGTTGGCATCGAGCAAGGCAGAGAGTGATTTCTCGAAGCCGGCTCGCACCGAAGCGAGCGGCGACTTTCCGGTCCGTCGTTCCTCCTTGACTCGCTCGAAAATGATCACGTTAGCGTCAACCGTCATACCAATCGTCAGAATGATTCCCGCTATCCCGGGGAGGGTGAGGGTAGCGCTGAACAGCACCAAAGCGGCAAAGATAATCAGCATATTGAGAACAAGCGCGACATCCGCGACTACACCAAGGGCGCGGTAGTAGATAGGCATGTAGAGAAGGATGATGATAAACCCAGTGACAATGGTGAGCATCCCCCTGCGAATCGAGTCGCTCCCCAGGCTTGGCCCGATTATTTCCTCCTCAACGAAACCCACGGCGACCGGAAGGGCACCGGTGCGCAGTACGATCGAGATTCTCGTTGCCTCCTCCTTGGTGAATCGGCCGGTGATCGTTGTCGAATCCTTCACCTGCCGCCAGCCTTGAGACGCGGCCTTCTTGATCGATTCAGTGATCCGCGGTGCGCTGTATACGGTGCTATCAAGCACGATCGCCAGACGGTCATCAACCTTCAGATGCCGAAGCGCGTCCACGAACTGTTGTGCCCCCTCCTGGTTGAAGCTTAAAGCGATGTACAGCTGTCCAGCCATCTGCACTGATTGAGAGGTGTGCACACGGGCGTCAGAGAGGGCCGCCCCGGTGAGGAGCGGCTCTCCCTCAACAAGATAAGGAATCCCGTCCCGATCACGCAGGACTTGCTGCGTGGCCGAGGTTGGAATAAGCTCAGACATCGCGCTCGTCCCCGCCTCGAGCACCTTATAAAACTCAAGGATCGCGGTCTGGCCAATCAGATTGCGGGCCTCACCTGGGTCCTTCGCGCCTGGGAGGTTTACCAGCACCCTTTCCGTTCCCAATCGCTTGATCTCAGCGTTGGCCAGACCATACTGGTCGACCCGGTTGTGGAGGATTGTGATGATTCGATCGAGCGTATCTCGCTGTTGATCAGCGGCCATCTCCTCGATCCCTTCCGGCTTGAGGACAAGCCTTGCCCCGCCTTGTAGGTCGAGTCCGAGGTTGATCCCTACATCCTTCAGTGGCCAAAACGGGTAGAGGAGGGCAAGCGAGCCCACGGCGACCAAGAGCACGGTCCCAAACCGCAGCCAATCATTGCGTGTCATATTGCTGTGTGCCATCAAAAGCCCCCCTTACCAATCACTTCACACGCTTATCGACGACGCTACTTTTGGCGATGCGAAGCTTCCCACCGTCTTCAAGCTTAAGCACAACAGAAGTGTCGCCAATCGAATCGATCTCACCATAGATCCCACCGGCGGTTACGACCCTGTCTCCACGCTTGATCCCTTTCACAAGTTCTTTGTGCTTTGCCTGGCGTCTGCGCTGCGGCCGGATCAACATGAAATAGAAGACTGCCGCGAACACGGCGAGGATGGCGACGAGTGAGATGATCGACTGCCCTGCCGCGGGCTCATCCTGCCCGAACGCCGCCTGACCAAAGAGAAGAAGCCCCACTCCTACAGTAAAAACAACCGCTCTACCCATACTATCACTCCTTAAAGCTTACTGACACGCCAATGGCGATAGGCCCCGACGAAAAGGAACACCGTGCCTCCCACGCCAAACACTACCGAAACCACGATCTCCGCACTCCCTGATAATCCCCTTCCTAAGGCGATTACACGTTCCAAAAGCACGAAAAGATCAGCCCAGATTATACAGTAAAGTCCAACCAAAATCGACATTCTCACCCGTTCTCTGAGCATGGACCATGAAGCAAGAAGGTCATAGAGAACACTCGCCACCGGGATAACCGCCCACAGAATTACCAACGCTGTTGCAGGGGCAGGAAGAAGCGAAATGGCAAACAGAAGAAGAAGGTGCCCAGGGAAGAGCGGAAGAAGCTTTGCCACCGCCCGCGTCTTAAGTGCAGGCTTAACTGATCGAAAAATCAGGTAGCCAATGTAGAGGATGCTCTCTACGCCGACCCCCACCTGCAAAGGTGGAGAAAGATTTCCAACAAACAACACAATCCCAAGGAGGGCGAGAATCAATGGATAAGACCAAATCGGAAGGGAAGAAGGATTGACATTCATTTACTTGAACCCTGGAAGGAAGAGCCGTGCCAACAGAAACAGGAAACCGAACCCAAGGACGTCGGTGACAGTGGTGAGAAAGATCCCTGAGGCAAGTGCCGGATCCTTTCCTAAGCCACGTAAACCGAGCGGAATCGCCACCCCGGCCACTCCCCCTACCACCAGGACAAAAAGCATGGCCAGGCAAGCGGCTACTCCCAACAGATAATCCCCTTTCCACAAGTAGGTGATGACCCCTACCGTTACGCCGATGACCAATCCGTTTACAATACCCAACAGGGCTTCCTTAGCCAACAGGCGCCACCCGCGGCGATGCTCCAGTTCTCCCAATGCCATTCCGCGCGTGATGATTGTCACCGTCTGCATCCCTGCACTTCCACCCTGTCCAGCGATGACCCCCATCAGCACAGCGAGTGCCGCCACCTTGGCAATAGTCTCCTCAAACACACCGACAACTACGGCGGCCAGCAGTGCGGTCCCCAAGCGAACGTACAGCCAGGGTAGACGCATGCGTAACGAGGAAATCCAGGTGGTATCCACCCTCTCCTCAATCGGCACGCTCGCCATTCCATAAATATCCTCGGTCGCCTCCTCCCGGATCACGTCGATGACGTCGTCGATGGTGATGATTCCAAGGAGCTTCCGCTCACTGTCGATAACAGGGAGGGCATAGTAGTTGTACTTGTCGAACAGGCGCGCCACTTCCTCCACATCTGCCTCGACTGGGACAGAGATAACCTCTCGCATCAACAGAGAGGAAAGGCGCGTCTCCGGTTGGGCGAGTGCAAGGTCGCGCAAGGACAGGACACCTTGAAGCTGGCCTTGTTCATCAACCGCATAGGCGTAATAAACCGTCTCAGCTTCTTCCACCCGGCGACGAAGAAGGTCGATCGCCTCCTGTGCGGTCATGTTTAGGGACAAGGCGACCACCTCGGGCGACATCAATCCACCGGCCGTATCCGGTGGGTAAGCGAGTAGATCAGTGAGAACCTCAGCCTCTTTCCGACCTAAACTGGAGAGAATCTTACGCTGCTCGGCCTCTGGGAGCTCCTCCAACAGGTCGACGGCGTCGTCGGGATCCATACGGGAGAGGATCTTGATCGCTTCCGTGCGATCGAGCTCGGAGAGGAGTTCGGCCGATTCCTCCGGCTCCATTTCCCCTAGTGGCTCGGCGGCAGCCCTCCGCAGATAGAGGCGATGCAGGAGATCAGATGCCTGCTCATCAGAAAGGTGAGAAAGCACCTCGGCGATATCGGCCGGGTGCTTGAGCAACAGATCCCGTAGGACGACCTTCTTCTCCTCCATCACTCCTCCTCATAGAAAGCAAGTGCACTATTATACCACCCAAGACTAACAGTCAGCTCCTCGAATTGCCACATTGTATAGAAGGCGAACGAGCGCACTGCCATTCCCTAATCGAACAGAGCGAAGCAAGAACACAAAGCAAGTGGCCGACGGATCGGGGCTAAATGCATCCCCAGCATCCTATCGCATCCTCTTATATTACTTCATATCATTGCAGCAAAACTCACAACCTCAACGAAGTTGTAGAAATTCTCCAACTGAGCAGAAAGATATCATAATATCAAGTCATGGCGACCCGTGGAATCGAGCAACTTAAAAAAGCAGGTGTCGCGTTTGAAGTGTTGCCCTACCGCCACGAGGTAAAGGGGGCGAAGTTCGCTGCACAGGCGCTTGGCCTACGAGAAGAGACGGTGTTAAAGACCCTCGTCTTTCAAGCAGACGATCACGCCTTTTTGCTCGCCCTGATGAGCGCAGATGGAACGGTGAGCGAGAAGAAGCTCGCTAAAGTCAGCAGCCACAAGCGGGTTAGGCCGGCTGCACC
>JAUWYG010000091.1 GCA_030615945.1 Candidatus Bipolaricaulota bacterium
CTACAGTGCCATCTCCTGTTTGAGCTGTCGCAGATGGTCCAAGGCAGCATGAATAAGTGCCTGACTCTTCGGCCGGTTAAGCCACAGGTTGGCTCCGGAGGGGTGAGGAAGAGGGAGCACAAGTCGACCATCCCTCTCGAAAACGTTGCCAATGAGATCGGCAAGTCTACCCCTGCCGAGGAAGTGATTGATCGCCACACGACCAACGGGAATGGTCAGCTGCGGTCTTAGGATGTCAAGCTCGCGCACGAGAAACGGTGCACACAGTTTCCGTTCCTCTGCTGTGGGGACGCGGTCCCCACGTGAGCGCCCCTTTCCCGGGTAACACTTGGTGATCGCGGTTATATACTGCACCGCGCGGAACTCCTCCTCCTCAAACCCTGCCTCCGTCAACCAGGAGAAGAGCCGCTTTCCAGCCGGTCCGCTAAATGGAAGCCCCGTCTCTTTTTCCCGCACGCCGGGTGCCTGACCAACGACCATCACTCGGGCACTAGGCCCTCCGGAGAAGATCGCCCCTGGCGTGATCGGATAACCCGCCTCAAGGCAGCGCTGACAGCGGCGCATCTCTTTGTGCAGCTTGGTAAGACTAGCTTTATACATTACAGAAGTGGAGCCTACATTTTAGATATGTCCCAACTTCGCCAGCGCTGATAGCCCGTTGTGTCAGTCCGGCCATGAGCGTAGTCCGCGTGCCATTCGTCCGACATTAATCCGTGCACATTTCCTAGTAGGCGCGATTTTCAGGCGTCAATGCTTAAGAGGTTTCGGAAGTTCGTGTAGACTGCCTCAACGAGTTCTTCAACATCGATCTCTTTCAGCTTAGCAAGCGCGTACGCCACCCGAGCGACATTAGCTGGCTCGTTTTTCTCGGCGGATTGCTCAAAAAGGGGCATGTAGGGTGAATCGGTCTCAAGCAGGATTCCATCGATCGGGATATGCCTAATGGTCCCTCTAAGCTCGGTTGCGGTCGGGTAGGTAATCGCCCCGCCGAATGACAGAAGAAAACCCATATCCAGGAGTTGAGTCGCTGTTTTTTCATCCCCATCAAAATTATGAATAACTCCGCCTACCCTGTAGGCCTTTTCCTCTTGGAGGATGGAAGGGAGCGCGGAATAGGCACCGCGACAATGGACGATGAGAGGGAGAGACACTTCGCAGGCCAGGGCAATCTGCTCGCGGAATGCGGGTTCCTGAGCTTGGCGTAGATCCTGGTTATCATGGTAAGTCACGCCGGTAAAGACATTATCTATGAAATCGAGCCCGACTTCGCCGATGGCCACTGTTATATCTCTACGGGCGAGGCTGTAGAGCTCCTCACGAAAATTATCAGGAAAATCTTCCGCTGTGACCCAGGGATGGATGCCTACTGAGGCCAAAACTTGCTCATGAGCGGCAGCGATTTCAACAGACCGCTCCGATGATTGCAAATCCATCCCTGAGGTTACAATCCAGCGAACATTAGCTTTCTCAGCCCGTTTGAGCACCTGTTCTATCTCTTCAGGTGGATACTGGTCCAAATGGACATGGATGTCAGTCAGCTTCCTTTCCTTGCTCACACCTGCTTCACCCGCTCTTTGGGCCTTTCCAGCTAACGAGGAATTGCTTCCCCGTCCACATAAAGCCAATGATCAATGCCACAATCCTTTCATCCCAGGGTACTGATCGGGCAACTCCCATGTTTTGATCTCCTCAGTTGGGGGTGATTCGTACTCGTAGCGCTTGCTGTGTCCCCAACCGAATCTTTTTCGTAGCTCAATCCCCATTTCGGCGTGTTTCAGCGCTGCCACCACCGCATCGATGACCGGAACGCCCAGCTTCTTCTGCAGTACCTGGTAGAAGCCAAACTGGTAGCCACAGCCAAGGATGATCACCTCGGCAAGCTTTTCTTCGATGGCCCGCTGTGCCGCCTCTGCCAGGCGGCGTTCGGTCTCCGTCTTGTCTTTCTGGAAATCTTCAACACCGAGATCGACCGACTCAAACGAGGCGAGGCGCTCTTTGAGGCCGCAGTTGACCACGTTTTCGTGCATTTTAGGAATCCATTTCTTCCTGCCGACGAGGATGGAGAAGCGATGTCCCAGCGCGGAAGCGATGAGCATGCTGGCCTCAGCCGGGGCGGTCACAACAATCTGGTCGGTGATCTCGCGCGCCTCACGCAGGCCTGGATCGTAAAAACAGCCCGGAATAGCCGCGTCGTACCCCTCTTTTTCCGCACGCTTCACCAGGTGGAGGACGTCTGTTAAGATCAGCGCCTCGTAGTAGTGGTATTCGAGATGCTTTGGGCCCCGGCCTAGTGAGACTACGTCCACCTGGGTATCAGGATGTTTTGCTGTATCAATCCACTCTTGTAGAGCTTGATCGTAATCAGCCGTCCCCACGGGGTTGATCCACAGGATCTTGGGCATGCACTCCCTCCTCTTGCTCGATCGACGCGGCGACCTTGGTATCTTGATACAAGTGGCACCTGGTAACGTGGCCCTCTCCGATCTCGACCATCACCGGATCATCTTGAGCGCACATATCCATCTTCTCAGAGCAACGCGAGTGAAAACTGCACCCAGAGGGTACGTTGACGGGGCTGGGAATCTCACCCCTCGAGGCGATCTTCGTCGGCTTGAGTGCCTTCTCCTCCTGGGAGACGACGGGAATCGCAGAGAGCAACATCTTGGTATATGGATGAGTGGGGTTCTGGAAAAACTCCACCGTCGGCGCAATCTCGCAGAGTTTTCCTAGATACATGATCGCCACCCGACTGGCTACGTTTCTCATAAGACTCAAATCGTGGGTGATGAAGAGATAGGTTAGGTTTAGATCCTGCTGCAACTTCATCAGTAAATTGATGATCTTGCCCTGAACGGAGACATCCAGAGCCGAGGTCGGTTCATCCAACAGCACCAAAGAGGGATCGGTAGCAAGCGCTCGGGCGATCGCCACCATCTGCTTTTCTCCCCCGCCAATCGCTTGTGGATACTTATACATATACTCGTCCGGAGGGAGTTCCACCATCGCTAGCAGGCTCTTGATCTTTGTTAGGTGATCCTTCTTAGTTGCTACTCGATGAACCTTCAGGGGTACACTGAGAATCTGCTTGATGCTACGTTTTGGGTTTAGGGACGATCCGGGATCTTGAAAGACGATCCTTATGTCGCGCTTGAGCGCTTTAGACCGTTTGCTGAAAGCTTCGCTGATGGTCTGTCCCTTAAAGAGGATTTCACCGTCCGTGGGTGGGTAGATCCCAATTACACACTGTGCGGTCGTTGTCTTCCCCGATCCTGACTCGCCGACCAGCCCGATCGTTTCACCCGTGGTCACGGAGAAGCTAATGTTGTCGACGGCCTTTACCGTACCCCGTTTTGTGGGGAAGTATTTCTTAAGCTTGTCCACGACCAGAATGGTGTCAGTCATCCCCATCAACTCCGATAGAGAAAGCACGCCACGTGGCGCCCATTTTCGACGTTGAATAGCGGTGGCTTCTCCGTCTGGCAGATCGGCATCGTGTGTTCGCACCTCGGGTGGAATCGACACCCCGCCGGTGGATCAAGATAATTCGGAATGCGCCCGGGAATACCGTCGCTGACGCCCTCTCCGGTCAACTTGGGAACACTCTTCATGAGTCCTTGACTATAGGGATGGAGGGGGGAAGCGAATAGCTCCTCGGTTTGCCCCTCTTCGACCATGGTTCCTGCATACATGATGTACAGCCGTTGCGTTAGATCCATGACGACTCCCAATGAATGCGTGATCATCAGGACAGACGTATTCTTCTCTTCAACGAGCTCGTCCAGCTTTCTCAAGATTTGGTCTTGTATGGTGACATCGAGGTTCGTCGTCGGCTCATCGGCCAAAAGCAGTTGGGCCGTCGTACTCAACGCTTCAGCGATGCAAACGCGCTGTCTCATGCCGCCACTTAGTTGTATGGGGTAGTTGGACATGATGCGTTCCGGATCCGGCATGCCGGTTTCCTTCAGCGCCTCGATGCACCGAGCCGTGATCTGCTTTTTTGTGAGTTTCTTCCCCGAAGCCCCAAGAGAATCCTTCACGATGTCTCGAAGTTGCGTCCCAACTGTGAACACGGGGTTAAGAGACATCAGTGGATCCTGGAATATCGCAGTCAACTCCATCCTTCGAAGGGTCTGAACCTCCCTTCTTTTCATCTTGAGGATGTCCTTGCCGCGATAGAAGATCTCACCACCGGCAATCCGTGCTGGAGGCATGGGCAAGACACGCAGGATGGATTTGACTGTGGTTGTCTTTCCGCAGCCGGTTTCGCCCACCAAACCGACCCGCTCTCCCTCCCCAAGTGTTAACTCCACACCGTTTAGGACACTCAGATAGCCCTCGAAGATCTTGAACCCGACACTGAGGTCTCGTACATCCAGCAAAGGCGACATGTTCTGCTTCACACCTCCTCGACCGCGAACACGTCGCGTAATCCATCGCCGACGAGGTTGAACGCCAGGATCACAACGACGATCGCAAGCGCAGGGAAGATCGCTCCCCACCATTCCCCCGGCAGCCGCTTTGAGCCCTCCGCCACCATCGTTCCCAGCCCCGGCTTCGGCGGTTGAACCCCAAGCCCGATGAAACTGAGCGTCGCCCCCAAGAGGATAACGATACCCATGTCGAGCGTCATCTTCGTCATCACGGGAGCCAAGCAATTAGGCAGGATCTCCTTTAGCATGATGTGCAACTTGCTCGCCCCCGTGAGTTCTGCCTCGCGCACGAAGTACTCGTTTCGCAACGATGACGCAAGAGCAAACACCAAGCGCGAGTACCAAGGCCACCACACAAGGGCGATCGCCATCATCTGGTTCGTCAGATTCGGCGTGAGCATTGCGGTAATCGCGAGTGCAAGGACGAGAGGAGGAACCGCGAGGAAGATGTCCGTGATTCTCATAATCACTGTTTCGATCCACGTTCCCTTGTGATACCCGGCGATCAGCCCGAGGATCACCCCGGGGGCGACGCCGAGGCTGAGAACGACAACGCCGATCGTCAGGGAGAACCGATACCCGAAGATCACCCGGCTGAAGATGTCTCGTCCGACCCGATCCGTCCCGAAGAAGTGCTCGGTGCTGGGCGGTTTGCCCGCGTCCTTGAAGTTTGTGTAGGGCTTCGCGTGCTCAGGGTACGGAGTGATGTACGGCGCGAGGAGCGCGGCAAGGACGATAAGAATTAGAACCACAAGGCCCAACACGGAGAGCAGGTTGCGCGAGAACTTGTACCACCCTTTGGCGAAGCCTCTGCGCTTCTGCTTGAGAGAGACCAGCAGATCTGTCCTCAGCTGTTCACGCATGACTAGGAGCCTTCACTGCGTAGTCGTATCGTCGGATCAAGGAACATCGTGATGATGTCTACGAGCAGGTTCACCATGGCGAAGGTGAGGCCAATCACCAGAACCACGGCGACGATTGCGTTTAAGTCCTTGTTGAGCATGGCAGTGACCGCGTATCGCGAGAATCCGGGCCACATATAGACCATCTCGACTAGAAACGCGTTAGACATGAGGAACGCGAAGTCGAGCCCCATCACGGTTACCGTCGGGATGATCGAGGGTTTGAGCA
>JAUWYG010000068.1 GCA_030615945.1 Candidatus Bipolaricaulota bacterium
CTCGTCGAAAGCGGATCCGAAGAGTCGACGAACTAAAGCCATTACCGCTCTTCGCCCAGTAGAGAAAAGAGGCTCCTCACGGTTAAGCCAAGGTAACGTAGAGAAAGACTCAAGAGATGGGGCTCTCGCAGAGACGCAGAGGCGCAAAGAATGACTGAGAACGAGATAGGAAAGATCGTTGTTGATGCTGCGGTGTCGGTCCACCGAGACCTTGGACCTGGTTTACTGGAAACGGTCTATGAGGTAGCGTTGGCCCATGTGCTCTAGGCAGCGTGGCTTGGCAGTGAAACGTCAGGTCCCCATTCGAGATCGAGTATTGTGGCATCAGGTTTGACGAAGGGTTCCGGGCGGACATCATCGAAGGTAAGGTCGTCCTGGAACTCAAGTCGATACAGAAGGTGAACAATGCCCACAAGAAACAGCTGCTTACATACCTGCGGCTGACCGGGCTTAAGCTTGGGTACTTGCTTAACTTCGGTGGGGCACTCATGAAGGACGGGACCACACGAACGGTGAATAGGCTGGACGAAGATGAACAATCCTTGGCGATCTTAGCGTCTTGGCGAGAGAAAAGGAATACGGCTTCTCACGGTGATGACGTCTTGGGTTTTATGGCAGGAGTGTATCGGGAGGAGTGCCTCTTACAAGCATCCCTTACCTTGCCTGGAGCGCGAGGAACCAGAAAAGAAAAAGCATCCCAGTGAAAAAGGGACGCCTCTCAGCACAAAAGCTCTCGTCTTACTATTTAAGCTGTGGCTTGCATGACAAAGGAGAGGAAGTCTTCCTCAGGGAGGGCCCCCTCGAAGCTCCTTGACTCGTTTAAAACAACCTTGGGAACCGCCATCACCCCATAGCGGTTGGCTAGGTGCGGAAACTCGTTCGCCATCACCATATCCGCTGTTACCTTGGTTGAAGCCATCGCCATCATATGGGCCGTCCGTACTGCGCGTTGGCAGTAGGGGCAGCTTGGTGTGACGAAAACCTGGATGTGGACAGCCTCCTTTAGTTGCGATAGTTCATCCTTCGTCGTGTTTGAGAGGTCTACCTTTCCCGTTCCTACACCACTGATATCTTCGATCAGCGATGGGAATTCATACCCGGAGGGGATGCCGAAGAAGCGAATCCCGCAGTCGCGTTCTCCTTCAACGATCACCGCCGGAACGCGATCAATCCCGTAACTCTTCGCCTTCTCTTCATCCTTCACCAGATCATGAACGACCAGCTTGATCTTTTCGGAGAGGGCGGTGACCTCCTCCAGTAACTGGTGGGTGTCACGGCATGAGGCGCACTCAAACTCCTGTGTGAAAAACACAAGTCGCACCGGCCTTGACAGTTTGGAAAACTCATTCCTCAGGTGCTCTCGATCCTTCTCCCCAATCAGTGACATGGTCCCTCCTACACTAGATCTAACAGCCGATCAATCTCCGGCCTGTTAAAGCCGATCACTATCTCTCCGTCTATCTCCAGTACCGGCGTGCCCATCTGCCCGCTTTTTCCCATCATCTCTTCGGCTAGGGCCTGATCGGCAGAGACATCGATCTCTTCAAAGTCGATCTCCCGCGCGTGTAGGTAGTCCTTCACCGCCTGGCACCATGAGCAGGTCGGCGTGGTGTATACCGTAACCTCGTGACTCATCCTTTTCCCTCCTTTTCCAGCGTCTCTATAAGCCTGTAGATGCTTTTCTTTAACCGGTAGCAGTTTCTTGACCCATGTTTCTCTTTGATTAGGATGCCGGCTCGTTCCAGCTTTCCTAAGTGATAAGAGACCGCCGGTTGACTCAGATCAAGGCGATCGAGGATTGCCTGACATTCTAGCTTTCCCGATGCCAGCATCTCCACGATCTTGATGCGTTGCTCGTTTGCCAGGGCGGAGAAGACCTCCACCCATTTGGTTCTTTGTTCATTGCCCATCAGCGGTTGCTCCTTATCTCTTGCTCATCTAGAATGATAACGTGGGTTATCGATTTTGTCAAGTATTTAAATACTTGAATAATTGGAGGAGTAATGGGAAAGACGCTCGTAAAGCTCGTTGAAGGGATGAGATTCGCGGGACATGGAAAAAGCGGACATGAAGTAGCGATGGACGCCTCATCCAAGGTCGGAGGAAAAGACAGTGCGGCCAGGCCGGTTGAGGTGATGCTCTGCGCGCTGGGTGGATGCACCGGAATGGATGTCATCTCTATCCTGCGTAAGATGAAGACTGAGCCAACCTCTCTTAGGATCGAGATTGAGGATGAGCAGGCCCCGGACTACCCCAAGGTGATCACGAAGCTTCACTTGATCTACAGTGTGACGGGGGAAGTCCCACCAGAGAACCTGAAGAAAGCGATCGACCTCTCCCTCGCCAAGTACTGCCCGATCGTCAACACCCTTGCCGGAGTGGCCAAAGTCACATCGGAATACGTAATCGAGCCGGCTCAGTGATCGGTGGCCTTCCACAGGATCTTCACTCTCCCCTCACACCCCCTTCACAAGCAGGGGCTAGACTCATAAGAGTAGTTGGAAGTGAGCAAGCCGACACGATTTGCTTCCATCACCGCCGAAGGGGCGGACCCAGGGCAAGGCCCGATGAATCGAAGGGAGCGTAATCAGGGACCTCGGGCGCCCTGGGCCTCCCCCTGATAGAGAGAGGATTCTTCCTCTATAATAGAAGACGAGATGAAGAGAATTCTGGTTGTGGATGATGAAGAGATGATCCTGCGGACAGTGAGGGCCTATTTGGACCGCGAGGGGTTCAAGACCTACGCTGCGACCGATGGGGAGGAAGCTCTGCGTGCCTTTGAGGAGAAGGGCCCGGACCTGATCGTGCTCGACCTGATGCTCCCCAAGCTGAATGGGATTGAGGTCACCAAGAGAATCCGGGCTAAATCGAGCGTGCCAATCATCATGCTGACTGCCAAGGCAGCGGAGGCTGACCGGATCGTTGGGTTAGAGCTCGGCGCCGATGACTACTTGGTGAAGCCGTTCAGCCCACGGGAGCTTGTGGCTCGCGTCCGTGCGGTCCTTCGTCGGATTGAGGGTGAAGCGAGCGCGACGGAGCGGATCGTTGCCGGAGAGCTCGAGATCGACTTAAAGACACGTGAGGTAAAGGTGAATGGCAGGGAGGTCGAGCTCACCTCGACCGAGTTTGACCTCCTCGCCTTTCTGGCCCGCCATCCTGGGCATGTCTTCACTAGGCTGCAGCTTCTACGTGAGGTGCAGGGCTATACCTACGACGTGTTCGCCCGTACCATCGACACGCACGTCAAGAATCTGCGGCGGAAGATTGAGGAGGATCCGAAAGAACCGTGTTATATCCTTACCGTCCACGGAGTAGGGTACCGCTTTTACAGGGAATCGTAAGATGAATCGCCGCTTTTCGTTTGCCCTAAAGCTGGGGCTGTCCTTCGTCATCGTCATTCTCGTCTCCGTTGCCCTTGTCTACTTTCTCACTGCACGTGCTATCACTTCCCGATTTGCCGAGTTTCGTGAGCAGAACAAGCAGCAGGTGGCAAGGCAGATCTGTGGTCTGCTCTGCGAATACCGTCGCCGAACTGGGACCTGGCTTGGGATCGAGCAGCTCCTGTCGAGTCGTTATACTGTTTGGATCAACGGTCGGTTGATCGTGCGAAGAACCTCGCTCATTGGCCCTTTCTCACTGGCCGATGCGGATGGGAAGGTGGTCGTCTCCACCGAGGAGGGTAAGGTAGGGATGCTTCTCTCCCCACAGGAGGTCGCTTCGGGAATCCCTCTTTTCGATGAAGGAAAGAAGATGGGGGTGCTTCTACTCAGTGAACAGGGGTCGGTGCTCGACCCAGCTGAGGAGGAGTTCCTCGCCTCGGCGAAGCGCTCGGCCCTACTCGGAGGGGGGATTGCCTCCGGGATCGCCCTTCTCCTTTCAGCCTTCCTTATATCACAGGTCCTCTCCCCGCTTCGCCTTCTCTCCCGTGCTACTGAGCGGATCGCCCACGGGGATCTTACACAGCGGGTGACGCTTAAAGCGCGAGACGAGTTCGGTCAACTTGGAAGCTCCTTCAACCGGATGATCGATAACCTGCGCCGCTCCGAGACGATCCGACAGACTATGACCGCCGACATCGCGCACGAGTTGCGTACGCCGGTGACGATCATCCAGGGGAACCTGGAGGCGATCCTCGATGGGGTCTACCAGCCGACGCCCGAGACGATCGCTCCTATCTACGAGGAGACCCTTCACCTTGGCCGACTGATCGACGACTTGCGCGACCTCGCGCTTGCCGAAGCCGGGGAGCTCCGCTTGAACAAGGAGCCGACCGACCTAGTCGCCCTGGTAAACCAGGTCACGGAGATGGTATCTTCGTCATTGGAATGGGGACCGAAGCTTCATGTAAAGGTTGATCACTCGCTCCCAAAAGTTACTCTCGACCCGAAACGGATTCGTCAAGTAATGGCGAACATATTGAGCAACGCCTTGCGTCACACGCCGGCCACGGGGGAGATTTGGGTTGAGGTTTCGCGGAAAGGCGGTGAGCTTGAGCTGCGGGTGACAGACAGCGGGCCTGGAATCCCGCCCGAGGACCTTCCGCACCTGTTCGAGCGGTTTTACCGCGGTGACCAAGCGAGGAGCCGCTCTGGGGGAGGAAGTGGCCTTGGCCTTGCTATTGCCAAGCAGTGGGTGGAGGCGCACGGTGGACGGATCTGGGCTGAGAACAGCGAACAAACGGGAGCGCGCTTTGTCGTCCGACTCCCACTTACTTGAACTGATCCCCCATTGGCTATAAGATGATCGATCATGGACGGACAATTTTATAACCCTCATGCTGGCGAGTTAACGTTCGACGAAGTTGTGAGAACGATTGTGGAGGGGATGAAGGAAGACTCCAAGGCGCGTTATGAGATCCTTGTTGGGACCGACTCCTCTTCTGCATACACCCACGACGATTTCGTCAGCGCGATCGTCCTCCATAAGATCGGCAAGGGTGGCCGTTACTTCTGGACTCGCAGGAAAGAGCGGAAGACCCCCTCGCTGCGGCAGAAGATATGGCGCGAGGCGTGGCTGTCGTTCGAACTTGCCCAACACCTCTTGGAGCGCCTCTCGGCCTCTTCTCTCCTTCACTTCAACCTGGAGATCCACGTCGATATCGGGGAGAACGGACGAACCAAGACAATGATCGATGAGGTCGTTGGAATGATCATCGGTAGCGGCTTTGCCGTGCGCATCAAACCGGAGGCCTACGCTGCCTCGTCGGTCGCGGATAAGTACACCTAATCTGCGTGGATCAGCCGGTAGGCTTCGTTGCGTGGAAGGTCAAGACAGCACATGAGTATCTTCATCGCCGTCCTGTTGGAGATCCCTTCCTTTTTGAGTAGAGAGACGACCTCCTTTACGTCCACAGACTCAGTTTTCCGTGCCGACCTTTTTTCCCCCTCGATCAGGAGAACGCATTCTCCCTTTATCTCACTACGAGCATCCAGGGTCTGCAAAATCTCACTGGCGCTCCCTCGTAGGAATTCCTCGTAGATTTTAGTCAACTCGCGGGCAAGGACGACCCGTCGTTCAGGGAGGACCTTCGCAATTTCTTTCAAGGTGGTGAGGAGGCGGTGGGGAGACTCATATAGGATGATCGTTCGTTGTTCCTCACGGATTGCCTCAAAATAGGCTCGTCGCTCACCTTGTTTGCGCGGGACCGTTCCGTCGAAGGCAAAGTGATCGGTCGGAAGACCGGAGGCGACCAGGGCAGCGATTGCCGCGGTAGGGCCGGGGATGGGAACAATGGATATGCCAGCCTCGATTGTGGCACGCACGAGCGGGTAACCAGGATCGCTTATCAAGGGGGTCCCGGCGTCGCTCACTAAGGCTAAGTCTTTCCCCTCCTTGAGGAGAGAAAGAATTGGCTCGGCGCGCTTCCTTTCCACCCCTTGGTAGTAACTGCGGGAAAACGGGGTCTTGATGTGATAGCGTTCGAGCACCCGCCGCGTGTTCCGCGTATCCTCGGCGACGATCAGGTCGACCGCTCGCAGGATCCTTATCGCTCTTAAGGTTATATCCTCCAGGTTTCCGATAGGGAGGGAGACAAGGTAGAGATGGCCTGCCATGCTATCCCTTCACAGCGTTGAGGATCGCAGGGAGGAACTGGGGGAGATCCCTCGGGGTGCGGGAGGTGATGAGGTTCTTATCGATGACGACCGGCTCATCGACCCACTCCGCACCGGCAGCGACAAGGTCATCGCGGATCGAGCGATAGGATGTGAGACGGCGACCGGAGACGCCCCCCGCTGAGACGAGGACCGAACCGGCGTGGCAGATCGCCGCAATCACGATCCCTTTTTTATCCGCTTGACGAACTAAGTCCAGCGCATCTTTATGCAGCCGCAGCCGGTCCGGGGCTAACCCACCCGGGATTACAACAGCCTTCACTCCATCTAAACTCGCCTCGACGAACGAGCCCCCCGCACTGACCACGATCCCGTGTTTTCCGGCGTAGGTCTTCTCATTTTCCTTTCCCACGATCTGTACAGATAAACCCGCTTCGAGGAAGCGGTAATACGGTACCCACAGTTCGAGCTCCTCGTAACCTTCCTCAACCAAGATCAGAATATCGCTCATCATGGCCTCCTTAATCTCATTGCGCTTGTCACTGTAGTTCATCGCTGGGCGTCGATCAACCGAGGCTGTGGCTAGATCGTTACTCGATGGAAACTGTCAGAATACGCTGTGAGGATGCGGCAAGGGGAGAGGCAGAGCCACCATGATCCCAAGGCTCAATGTGAAGAATGGGGAATCTATTTCTTTGAGCTTCGGAATCTCTTCTACGAAATTCAAAAAGCAAGATCCGACCCTATTCCCGGTGAGCGGAGTAGTTTTTCGAGCATCGGATCACCTTGCCGCAGTATTTTTCACTGCATACACAGTAAATTATACTGCGCTCACACGCGCTGTCAATTTGGTGCGCAGGTGGTCATCGCTAAGAGCGAGCAGGGCCGCAACTGGATCCGAGACAAAGGTCGTTTGAGAAATGCACGCCGAAAAATGAGGTATATGACAGTGGAACTCCCCTTGTTGGGTGAACGCTTCCTGCGTGGAATCATTCTTTATGCCGGTGACCAGCCCGTTCCTTTTGGTTCAGACCTTCATGCCCTGCCGGTAAGTGCGCTCTGGCAGATGAGTTAATAGAAGCGTTGCTGGAGGATATGTTCTGCAAACCTTCAGTTCATCACATGAGCTTGTGGCAGATGGCAGGCTTGGTTAGGCTCGCAAATAAGAAAAAATGTGGCAATGAAAGATCTGCCCCCGACTACAGTGCGACCCCAACTACAGATTCTTTCTGTGACAGAAGGCCAGCGAGACATCGAGATTGGCAAACGGAGCGAGAGGGAATCCTGATGCCAAAAGACAAGGTTTGACACGGCGCCCTTTGATCCACAATCAGTGCCAAGGTGAACGTAACAGAGAGAGAAGGAAATACAAAAAGTAAAGATGTGACTACCCTCCCCGGCCAAGCACCTTCTGCTGACAGGCAGCGACGATAGGGACGGTTGAAAAGAGCGTTCACTGTGATTATTATGTAAGCACAGTTGGAGGTATAACATGAAGGCACGGTTAGTTCGCATCGGTAACTCTAGAGGTGTTCGGCTCCCCAAGCCGTTGATTGAGGAAGCTGGTCTCACCGAGGACGTTGAACTTCAGGTGCAAGAAGGGAAGATCGTCATCTCGCGGGTTTCTCGCGTT
>JAUWYG010000101.1 GCA_030615945.1 Candidatus Bipolaricaulota bacterium
TGACCTTGTGGAGTCACTCGCCGGCCGTCGCGCTGCCGAGTGTTTCGCTACCACTGACTACCCGGCGGAGCGGATCTACGCCAACGTTCAGCCCCTCTCCGGTGCCGCAGCGAACCTCGCCCTCTACGAAGCGTTCGTCGAACCTGGGGACACAGTGATGGGGATGGATCTCACCGAGGGCGGGCACCTCACCCACGGCTCACAGTTCAACATCACCGGCAAACGCTACCACATCGTCTCCTACGCCGTCGATCGGCGGACGGGAAAGCTCGACTATGACCAGATGATGCGTCTGGCGGTCAAGCACCGACCAAGGATGCTGATCGGTGGGTTCACCTCCTATCCCTGGCAACCGGACTGGGTCAAGTTTCGCCAGATAGCCGATGAGGTGGGGGCAATCTTCCTGGCCGATATTGCTCATACCGCGGGGATGGTGATCGGTGGTGTCTACCCAAATCCGATCGGTACCGCGCATGTGGTCATGTTCACCACTCATAAAACCATGTGCGGTCCGCGCGGAGCGGTCATCCTCTCCACCGACCCAAAGATCGCTGAGAAGATCGATAACGCCATCTTTCCCGGAGAACAGGGTGGCCCCCATGTAAACAAGTTCGCCGCTATTGCTGTCACCTTGAAGATCGCACAGTCGCAGGAATTTAAGGACCTACAACACCGGATTGTGGAGAACGCCGCCCACCTCGCGAAATCTCTGAAAAAGGAAGGACTCACGCTCGCCTACGGCGGGACGAACACCCACCTTTTGCTCGTCGATCTAAAGACGCTAAAGAGCAAGACCGGATTTACCATGATGGGGGAGATCGCTTCACGCATCCTGGATCTAGTGGGGATCGTTTGCAACAAGAACACCATCCCTGGGGACCACAGCGCGGCCGACGCCCACGGAATCCGTCTCGGCACCCCATGGGCCACACAGCGTGGGATGGGTAAGGAAGAGATGGAGATCATCGCGGGGATCATAGCCAAGGTGCTCCGGTCGATCCGTCCCTTCTCCTACCTTGGGCTGTCCGGTGATCTGTCGCGTGGGAAGCTCCCCCTCTCCGTGCTCGAGGAAGCGCGAGCAAATGTAGGTGAGCTCATCGCCCGCGTCGACCCTGCCGCCTCTTTCAACGACGCGCCAGCTCAACCAGGAAGCGATCCCTGGACGATCCTTAGCGTGCAGGGCGGACGTGCCACGGCGCTCTTAAACGAGGCGACACCATCCGACCTCCTCACCCTAAAAGTGGGAAAACATAAGCGCTGTCTCCTGTTCGACGAGGAGGGAAAGCTGATCTCCGAGGTAGTCATAGGACGAATCAAAAAAGAAGGCTATCTCCTCCTTGTCCCACAAGAGACGGGCAGCAGGGTAAAGAGCTGGCTCTCCGGCCTGGCAGACGGATACATCCTGTTCGATTTAAAGGACATCTTCCGCAAGGTGCAGGGCCCGGCGGTGGTGGAGGAGATCCCTGCCGCCGAGGTTCCAGAAAGTGCCCGTGAGTGGCCCTCGCTTGAGCTTTCTAAATCGCACACGGGGAGGAGCATCGAGGAAATCTATCGCGAGGTACCAGATCAGTTTACAACGCACAAGCCCTACTTCATCGGCCAGAATTTACTTGACCTCTCAGAAGCCGATCCGACGCGAATCGAGTTCTCATGGGAAGAGAAGGAGGCTCCCCTCAAGCGAACACCCCTTTACGATGAACACAGAAAACTTGGCGCGAAGATTGTCCCATTCGCCGGTTGGGAGATGCCGGTCTGGTACAACTCTGCTTTGGAGGAGCATCGTGCCGTACGTGAGAAGGCCGGCCTTTTTGATTTAGGGCACATGGGGGTCTTCGAAGTCTCTGGCGAGTACGCAACCGAGTTTCTAAACATCGTCGCCTCAAACTACGCCGCCTGGCTTGAAGATGGAGAATCCCAGTATGCCTATCTACTCGACCCGGATGGTAACGTGATCGATGACATCTTCATCTACCGTCGGGCGAATGATCGCTACCTCGTGGTGGTGAATGCGGTGAACGAGGACAAAGACTGGGAATGGCTCACTGGGTTAAACGAGGGGCGCTATCTGATCGACCAAGAGATCCCCTCACGTCGTCCCGGGCCCAAGGTGACCCTGCACAACCTAAAGGCGGAGCAAGGCGTGATCGACCTTGCGCTACAGGGACCGTTAAGCCAGAGGATCCTTGCATCAGTGGTAGGAAAAAGGGAGATGCTGCTCATTTCATCCCTCGCGCGGACAAAGTTCTGCGAGGTCAAAGTCAAAGGACATCAGATGCTCATCGCCCGCACCGGCTATACCGGTGAGGAGATCGGCTATGAGATCTACTTGGATGGCGCTGCTGCGAGTTGGCTCTGGAGAAGGCTCCTCGAGGTGGGAACGCCGCTCGGCCTTCTTCCCTGTGGCCTGGCCACGCGCGACTCCACCCGCACGGAAGCAGGATTGCCGCTTCATGGGAACGAACTCGCCGGTCCGCATAACATCAACCCTTTCGAGGCCGGGTTTGCTCCTTACGTCAAGCTGCACAAGCCCTACTTCACCGGCCGAAGCTACTGTGTAACAGCCTTGTGCGACCAGAAGCGGGAGGTGGTGCGCTTCGGAGTGGAGGAAGCGGGCACCCGCCCCATCCACGCTGGCGCCGCAGTGATCGACCGAAACGGCGCATACCTCGGCCGAGTGACAAGCTGCGTCAGCCTCGGCGAGTCCCAGGTCGGCCTTGCTCTGCTCGACAAGCTTGGTGTAATACCAGGAACGCCGATCACCATCCTCAACCCACCGCGACAAGACGAAGCTGGGAAACCCTCGGCCGACCTTTCGAAGGGTGATCGTGTTGCCGTGCCGATCCCAGGGACGATCATCCTCCGCTTCCCTGAGAAAGTGGCCATGCCGGAAGCTTGTGGGGAGTGACTTGAGGGACGGCTTGTCGGACTACTTTCGAACGCTTTGAGAAGGTCAACCACCACTGTGGAGTGGCAGGGTACTATTCCATCAGGGCAGGAACCGATTTCTGTGGTAGCAAGAGGCTCTCTCCTCATTCGCGGCCGTGTTCCAGTGATGGGAAGCAACATGTTGTATAATAATGCTGTAATGTTGTATAATACCTTGCGAACAGGGAGGGTGAATATGCATCGCACTCAGGTTCAGCTTACCGAAGAGCAGATACGGGCTCTAAGAGCCGAGGCGGCACAAAGAGGTGTGTCCGTGGCCACTCTTATCCGCGAGGCCGTGGGCGGCCATCTGGCGCGAAATCGGGGCGTTCGCCATCGGGCGCTCGCCGTGGTGGGACGTTTTGCCTCTGGTCGTCATAACGTAGCCGAGCAACACGACAAAGAACTGGAACGCGCTTATGCCGAAGACTGAGCCCGTCTTTGCAGACACCTCAGGCTTGTACGCAGTACTCGACCAGAACGACGAACACCACCCGGAGGCTCGCACAATCTGGGAGCGGCTCCTTTTATCGGAGACGCCACTCCTCACCCATAGCTACGTCCTCGTAGAAGCCTTCACCCTAGTGCAAAGACGCTTGGGCCTTGAAGCCGTACGCGCCCTTCACCACGACGTGATCCCCGTCCTGGATGTGGTCTGGGTGGACAAAGATCTCCACCGGATGGCTGCCGAAGCCCTGCTTGCCGCGGGTAGCCGCTCGGTCAGCCTTGTCGACCGCGTGAGTTTCGCGGTCATGAGCAGGGACGGCCTTCAGGCCGCCTTCGCCTTCGATAAAGACTTCGAACGCGAAGGATTCACACCCTGTACGGCCAAGATGGTCTAGGTGAAGCTGGGAAACCCTCGGCCGACCCTTCGACGGGTGATCGTGTTGCCGTGCCGATCCCAGGGACGATCATCCTCCGCTTCCCTTAAGAAAGCGGCCATGCTGGAAGCTGGCGGGGAGTGACTTCCCTTATTGGACTACTTTTGGACTCGTGCCTACGCGGTACAGAGAAGCTTGGTACGCCTGAAGTCACCATACCTAGAACTTTTCAGGAGACGGTTCTTGGCACGGCTGCGCTGAGTACCCCTTATTGGCCGGGTGTTGACGTGCTCTGGACGTAGATCGGATGTGACACACTTGGCGAAATGCCGCATTCTCTGTGTGGTGCAAGGTTTCAGGTGTTCCTGGTTCGGATCGCGTGAATTGCCGTCCTCTGACGGCTGTTAAGTCGCTTTCCCTTGGCCATAGGCGAGGGTTTCACTAGCCTCATGTATCATAGGTATGCTGCTTGCTCATTGGGGCTGGAATTTCATCCAGCTAGATGCGAGAATGTATGAAATGCGAGGTAACCTTTGGTAATTGCAGTAGCCTTGGGCGCTATGGTGCTCTGGGCCGTCACGATGGTCCTAGCTAAGCCTGGGCTTGCACGAATGGATGCCATTGCCTATGGCTTCATTCGCCCGATCTTCGCATCGTTGCTAATCCTGCCCTACGCGCTTCTGACCTCAAGCTTGGTCTTCCCAAGCGTTGGTACTGTCGCGATCGCAGTCCTCGGTGGATTTATCGATATGTTCGTTGGGGTTGCACTGTTCATGTATAGTATAAAGCGAGTTTCTGCCCACGAAACAGGGACGCTCTCCAACACCGCTCCTTTTTGGGGTGTGTTAGTCTCGGTTATCTGGCTTCGCGAGAAGCCAGAGCCCGTGACGTTTGCTGCCGCCGCTCTTGTCGTTGCAGGGGCGTACTTCTTGACAAGCCGCAGAGAATCACAGCCTGAACATTCCTCGCTTCTAGGTGCACTTGCAGCGCTCGGAGCGCTTGGCGTCAGTACGTGGACGATGGACGAACAGAAATGTAACATATATCACACTCAGGATAGATCACTTGACATTTTCTCTCATGTATAGTATAATTATTGA